>NZ_JAVRCE010000003.1:0-242075 GCF_034530915.1 Nostoc sp. DedQUE09 | reverse complement strand
TTTGCAATTATACTTGGCTAGCCTTCTTTAGATTTACTTTATAAATAGTCTCTAATTACCCGATTTTACCAATACGAAAAGCTCTTCTCACTGATTATCTCCGAGTTCATACAAATATTTATTTGAAAAATATTGTTTTTAAAGCTTTAAATAAACATAATGAGATTAATAATTTATTACCAACAAACGGTGGTGAATGTGAAGGTTTAGAATTTTGCCTCCCTAGTTATTTATACGGCTTGGGAGGTTTACTAGAAGCAATAGATAACATGAAAAAGGGAGTATTAGAGCGTGCTTACTGTTTTACTCTACCAGGGCATCATGCACATACAGATTGGGGACATGGTTACTGTTTACTCAATCCTTTAGCAGCCGCAGCCAGATACGCTCAAACTCAAGGCTTTCAAAAAATCTTAATTGTTGATTGGGATATTCATCATGGTGATGGAACGCAATCAATTTTTGTTAACGATCAAAATGTTTACTGTATAAGTATACATAGTGCCACCGACCTTTATATGGCTAAAGCTTCTAATTTAAAAGCGGGTACAACTACAGTTGGACTTGCAGTTGGACACTGTAATATTCCTTTAATTCCACACAAATTTCCAGTAGAAATATTATCTAAGTTGAAAATAGATGGGAATTTTTATACAAGTTATGAAAGCTTAAATGCTTTTCAAGAAGCACTAGTAAAAATACCTTGGTTACCTGATTTAATTTTAATATTTTCTGGGTATGACTCACATCAAGATGATTGCGGAAAAGGAATTACAGATTGGACTAATCAAGAATTTCAATTGTTGACTTTGAAGGTGTTAGAGTTAGCTAAAAAATCATCAATCCCAGTGCTATCTAGTCATGGAGGTGGGTACAATTTGCCTGTAACTGTATCGGCTGCATTAAGTCATGTAGAAATTTTAGCAAGCTATTAAACAATTTTTTATGCGTCTAAACAAAGATTTTTTAACACTGTTTGACTGTCTCAAGCACAGATAGAGAAAGACTGTTTAATTCGTAACCGTCCTCCAAACCGAAAAGGATTCGCGGTGTAATTTTGAGGCAATAATCAGTCAGTATGGCGTAATCGTGGGGCTAGATACCCTTCACATTTTATCTGTTCACATTCGCCCAAATCTACTCAGTGATATAAGGCTAACGGTAGCTGGTTGCTCACTGACAAATCAATCTGTAGATAGATACACTTTGTATAATGTGTTGTCACAGTTTCACTTGTTCTGCTGAGACAAAGTTTTGCGATACGATCGCCCTATTCAAGTATTGGGTAGGGGGAGATATGGCTCAAAAGCCAAAATTTTGTATAGTACAAATGTATGATTTGTTAGCCCTAATCCTAGATATTTTATAATTCTATGACACAGATTAAGCCTGAAGTAAAGCGCACAGAAGAATTGCGCCAGTTGTTGCAACAAGCAAGCTTCGCTTATTACGTCCTAGATGCTCCAATCATGGAGGATGCAGTCTATGACCAGTTATATCGAGAATTGCAACAACTGGAAACTCAATATCCAGAATTGACAGCACCCGATAGCCCGACTCAGCGCGTAGGTGAGAGGCCAGCAACGCAGTTTACCTCGGTGCGGCACAATATCCCCTTGTACAGTCTGGAAAATGCATTCAATATTGATGAGTTGCAAGCATGGGATCAGCGTTGGCGGCGACAAGTACCAAAAATAGATTCAGTGGAATATGTCACTGAACTGAAAATTGATGGTTCTGCTTTGGCTCTTACTTACCAAGATGGCATTCTAGTTAGAGGCACAACTAGGGGTGATGGGGTGACGGGTGAAGATATCACCCAAAATGTGCGGACAATTCGCTCAATTCCCTTACGTTTGAATTTTGAAGGTTTAGAAATTCTGGAAAGGGTGGAAGTACGAGGCGAGGCGTTTTTGCCGTTGGAAGTGTTTAAACAAATCAACGAGGAAAGGCAAAAAGCAAGTGAGCAATTATTTGCCAATCCCCGCAATGCCGCAGCTGGTACACTCAGGCAATTAGACTCTCGCATTGTCGCTAAACGGCGGTTAGATTTCTTTGGCTATACCCTGCACATTCCTGGTAGAGATGACACCAGTATTGCCAATACCCAATGGGAAGCGTTGGAGTTGTTGGAAAAGATGGGTTTTCGAGTCAACCCCAACCACAAACTCTGTGCTTCGATCGCAGAAGTGGCAAAATATTATGAATACTGGGATACGGAACGGCTGAATTTACCCTACATGACTGATGGGGTAGTGGTGAAGCTGAATTCTTTTAAACTTCAGGAACAGCTAGGATTTACGCAAAAATTTCCCCGTTGGGCGATCGCTTTAAAGTATCCAGCGGAAGAAGCACCTACCCGTGTGGAAAATATTGCTGTAAATGTTGGGAGAACAGGGGCATTAACGCCATTAGCAGAGATGCGCCCAGTGCAACTGGCGGGGACAACAGTTTCCCGTGCAACTTTACATAATAGCGATCGCATTACTCAATTAGATATCCGCATTGGCGATACTGTCATCGTCCGCAAAGCTGGGGAAATCATCCCAGAAGTGCTGAGGGTAATCAAAGAACTCCGTCCCGCTGACACTGAACCTTTCGTTATGCCCACCCATTGCCCAGTCTGCGGCCAATTGGTGGTGCGAGAATCAGGTGAGGCGGTGACTCGGTGCGTCAATGCTTCGTGCGCAGCAATTCTCAAAGGTTCCATTGAACATTGGGTAAGTCGTGATGCCTTAGATATTAAAGGTATGGGCGAAAAGTTGGTATATCAACTCGTTGATAAAGGTTTGGTGCATTCCGTTGCCGATTTATATGAGTTGACAGCAGAGAAGTTATCTGCATTAGAAAGGATGGGGAAAAAGTCGGCAGAGAAATTAATCGATGCGATCGCTCAGTCAAAAAATCAACCTTGGTCAAGGGTATTGTATGGTTTAGGCATCCGTCACGTTGGCAGTGTCAACGCTCAATTGTTGACTCAGAAATATTTCACTGTAGACCAGTTAGCTACAGCAAAGCAATCAGATATTGAAGGTATTTACGGTATTGGTGGTGAAATTGCCCAATCTGTGTACCAATGGTTTCGGATTGATGCTAACCAAAAATTGATAGAACGCTTGCAAGCAGAAGGATTGCAATTAACTGCCACCGAGGAAACAAAAATAGTTGGTGACGGTAATCAAAAGTTTGCAGGTAAAACTTTTGTAATTACGGGAACATTGCCCACCTTGAAGCGGGATGAAGCGAAGGATTTGATTCAAAAAGCTGGGGGGAAAGTGAGTGATTCAGTTAGTAAAAAAACAGATTATTTAGTTTTAGGAGAAGATGCCGGTTCCAAGTTAGAAAAAGCAATTTCTTTGGGAATTGCGCAGTTAAGTGAGGGGCAATTATTAGAAATGCTTGAAGGTTGAAATCAGGTAAACTCCTAAAATGCTATATATTTTCTGAACGAATCCAGGCAATTAACCCATACTTATAAATCAGCCCAAAAGCATGACCGCGAAAACCTACATATCCCCGATTTCTCAAATAAGTTGGCGATATTATTTTTCAGGAACGATTCAGAATTGCTATAGCAAACTAGTTGGTTTTGTAAAATCGGATGATTCTCGTGAGGGCAATTGATGAATTGCCTCTACTCAAACGGGGGTAAGTTATTCGGGTCAATACCCTGAGATTGCAAGTAAGCAATCAGTCGTTCTTTTTGCTGACGTTCTTGTTCAGCGCGTTGGCGTTCTTGTTCAGCGCGTTGACGTTCTTGTTCAATCTGTTCTACAGCCCACGGTAACAAACAACCATCTCGATCCCACCAGCGCAACCAATACCCAGTGCGACCTTCTTTTGTTCCTTGCCAAGTTCCTAAAAATAAGCCCATTACATCAATCCAATGACGACCATTTTCGTCGGGTTGCTTTAACTCATAGCGCTTATTTTCCAGTTGATAATATTCTAATAAACCGCCATAAGGTTCAAAAATCACGTAAATGGGAATCTGCAAAATTTGCTCGTAGAAAAACCATTTTCCTGGTGGATAAGTTCGCTTGACTGAATATTCTCCACCCTCAGTATCGGATAAAAATTCGATAGCGATCGCCGGAATATCTCCTTCTAAATTGGGTGTATAACTTTTGCGGTTAGCCACCACTTGATTAACCGATGGCACATAAACCCAGTCTGGTGCTTTGGCAATAAATTGCTCGTTGACTGTCGCACAAAGACCAAAGTTTGAAGCTATCAACATCTGGGGTTGGATGAATCCACTGATTTCTAGGCTTTCACGCAAAGCACCAGCTAAAAGTGGCTGACCGGTATTCTCCACTGGTTCATCCTCTAGTTGAAAATCTTTGGGCAAGGCTTCCCAAGAGATTACCAGTTCTGTTGGTGATTTGGCTTGGCTGAGTTGGGTTGCCATAAAAACAGCACGAATTTATTCTCGATCTTATCGCAAGCGATACTAATATCATGTCCGCATAATTAGTTATACTAACCACAGTCATTACACCCCACCCCCAACCCCTCCCCGCTTGCGGGGCTACGGTGTACACACAAGTCGAATTACCCCCCTTAGTCCCCCCTTGTAAAGGGGGGAAACAAGAAAAATCCGGTTCCCTCCCCTTTACAAGCTACGGTGTACACACAAGTCCTAAAAACCTAGCTTGATAAGACTTTCCTGTTTTTCCTCGTTCCCAGTCTCCGACTGGGAATGCATTCATTGAGTCTCTGACTCAATATCTGACTGGAGGCAAAGCCTCTAAATCAGGCATTCCCATGCTCTGCATGGGAACGAGATCAACGAAAAAACAATGGAAAATCAAGCTTTTTTCGACTTGTGTGTACACCGTAGCCTTTACAAGGGGAGGGTTAGGGTGGGGTAATTCGATAACTTGTGTGTACACCGTAGGCTTGCGGGGAGGGGAGACAAAGCGCAGCTTTGGCGGGGTGGGGTTCTTCGGGTTTAATAAGCAATCAAGCGGACATGATATAAGAGCAAAAAAAGGGGCAGAAAACCCGCCCCCTATTTAACCAGGAAAGTAAAAATGCTCTAAAGCAGAACTTTAGCTAAAATCGGTTCCACACTCTTAGAAATTTCTGGCACATATACCTGTGAAACGTAGTCGGCAATCATCCTGTCGGTGTTGAATAACGGCGCATTCGTCTTAATGGACGTTTTCATCATTTGCACCCAACGGTGAGGAATACCTTGGGCATCTTGGTCATAGTATAGAGGAACGATTTCTTCTTCTAACAGCTGGTAAAGCGATCGCGAATCAATCCCATCTTGCAATTCTTGATCGCTAGTATGAGCATCTTCACCTATTGCCCAACCGTTAATTCCTTTGCCATCTGGCCCTGCTTGGTAGCCTTCGCACCACCAGCCATCCAAAACGCTGCAATTAAGACCGCCGTTGAAGCAGACTTTTTGCCCACTCGTACCAGACGCTTCCAAAGGACGACGGGGATTATTTAACCAAACATCCACACCTTGCACCAATTTTTGACCAGTGTAAATGTCGTAATCTTCAATAAAGGCAACTCGGTTGATAATCCCGGAATTGTGACACCACTCCATCAAGCGTTGGATAATCCGCTTACCTTCTTCATCGGCTGGATGCGCTTTACCTGCAAAGATAATTTGTACTGGACGTTGAGCATTACCAAAAATCTTCAGTGCGCGTTCGGCATCGCGCAAAATCAGATCCCCGCGTTTATAAGGGCTGAAACGTCTGGCAAATCCAATGGTCAACACATTGGGATCGAGTAGTTTTTCAGTTGCTTGAATGAGTTGATGATTTTCGCCACGCAACTCCCGTGATTTCTTTACCTTATAACGGGTGAAGGCAATCAATCTTTCTTTGAGAATGAGATGCCGCGACCACAATTCCTCATCGGGAATCTCGTCAACTTTAGCCCACATCTTGGGATCGACGGCGCGATTTTTCCAGTCTTCTCCCAAATATTCATCATATAAGTCACCTAACAGGGGTGCAGTCCAAGTGGGTGCATGAACGCCATTGGTAATGTAACCAATTGGTACCTTATCTTCCGATCGCTGTGGATAGAGAACAGTCCACATTTTACGGGAAACTTGACCGTGTAATTCACTCACGCCATTGCAAGCACGAGACATCCGCAATGCTAAAACGGTCATCCCAAAGGGTTCCCAAGGATCGCCCAATCGCCTTGCACCCAGCGCCAAAAATTGTTCGCGCGAAAGTCGCAATTGCGGCCAATAACTGGCAAAGAAGGAGTCGATTAAATCGGGTGAAAAGACATCATGACCGGCGGGAACGGGGGTATGGGTGGTGAATACACAACTGTTGCGCACCTTGGCTTCGATATCGTAGAAAGATTTGCCAGTCCGTTCAATTTCTACCCGCGCAACTTCTAAGGTGCAGAATGCAGCGTGTCCTTCGTTGAGGTGATAGACAGAAGGTTCAATACCCAAGGCGTGTAGGGCGCGAACTCCACCAATTCCCAAAACGACTTCTTGGGCGATGCGGGTTTCTAAGTTACCGCCGTATAGGTGTCCCGTTAGCCAACGGTCAATGGGATCGTTATCGTGGCGATCGCTATCTAATAAATATAAGGTGACTCGCCCAACTTGCACTCGCCAGATTTGCACTTTTACAACCCGTTGGCGAACTTGTAACTCGATAGTGACCGATTCCCCTTGCTCATTTTTAATTAACTCCAAGGGCATGTGGCCAAAGGGGTTGTCAATATAATAATCTTCTTGCCAACCTTGGCGGTTCAAGCGTTGCCGAAAATAACCTTGGCGATATAACAAGCCAACACCAACCAACGGCACACCTAAATCTGATGATGATTTCAAGTGATCCCCGGCGAGAATTCCTAAGCCGCCAGAGTAGACGGGTAGAGATTCATGGATGCCAAATTCGGCGCAAAAGTAAGCAATAGGATGCTCTCTGGATACTTGCGGTGCAACTCGACTAACCCAAGTATCTTGCTGGTTGATGTATTGGTCAAACTCACGCGCGAGGGCGGATATCTGCTTTAGGTAAAATGGGTCTTCTGCTAATTGCGTCAGACGCTCATAACTTGCCGACTCTAAAATTGCTACTGGATTATGCCCACAGCGTTCCCATTCTTGGGGATCAATTGTTTGGAATAGGGAGATGCGATCGCCACTCCAACTCCACCAGTAGTTATAAGCCAAATCTGCCAAACGTTTGAGCGGTGAAGGTAACTTTTCACTCAAGTGTCGTGCTGCGGTGATTGCACTGCTATTAGCCATACTAAATCTATGTCCTCGCGCTTAACTTTTTCTCTATGTATCGGGAACCGGGGAAGAAGCAAGGGAGCAGGGAGCAAGGGAGAATTTTCCCTTTTGCACCCTGCCCCGATGCCTCTTTTCCATGCTCAGTCCCTTTTATTTCCTCTTCAGGTTTATAACACTGGAGTTTTCACGTGCTGAATTCTCCCCTGAAGTTGGAACAGTTTCTCGACATCAAACCTTATCCAAGTAAATGGTTTTTATTGTTTTCGTCTTCTAAAAATTATCTCTACTTTTGGACAGATTTAATATTTTTTTCTATCAAATTCGTTGACATTATTTTACTTTTTTTATTTTATTGTAAATATTTATTTATATTTTTACAATCAGCAACTAAAGTTATTTATATGTCTTGATAATAGTCAATTTTTAACTACAGTTATTTGCATCATAATAATGCTTTTTATCCGAAAATCACAGCACATGCCGTTATCCACGATAAAACTCATATCTGTTAAAGAATCATGAAAAATGAATTATAAAGTGGCAAAATATGTATCCTAAGATTCACTTTTTATCAAAGCTCTTAATTGCCCATTATCAATTAGAATAAATTTGAATATATAAAAATATTAAGATAATGGCGATAAAAATTTTGTTTTATTAACAAAAACAATGCAGTTGAATCGAAGTAATTTCTTCAGATTTCTGATCCAATCAGAGCCAGGAAAACCAGCAATATCCAACGGCTTACGAGCTGTTTTAGCGTTGGGAGTTCCCATGCTAATTGGGCAAATCATTAACCAAAGAGAAAGCGGATTATTCGTTGGTTTAATGGCTCACTTTGTCAACTTAGCGAATATTGGTGGCCCTTACCAAATCAAAGCTAAGACAATGGCACAGGCTACTTTGGGAATAACTGCTTCAGTATTTGTGGGTACTCTAGTCGCTCAAGTTCCAGTACTAGCTGTAGTGCTGACACTTCTCTGGGGAATTGCTTCCGGTTTTGCGTCACTGTACGGTAATGCTGGTGCCAATGTCGGCCTAGTAATAGGGATATCATTTATTACCACGATCGCACAGCCAGGAAACTTGGAAGTTGCACTCATGCGATCGCTACTATGTCTAATTGCAGGTGGATGGGCGATGTTACTCTCTTTAGTAATGTGGCCTTTTAGACCTTACGAGCCAATACGGCTAGCTTTGGCTGATTGTTTCAGTGCGATCGCCAACTACATTCAGGCATTTATAGGTAAAGTAGCAACAACTGAAAATATTCTCGAAATTAGAAAAGCATTAGAAACAGCACGCACTGCTTTAGGTACATTACGGATTGGACAGTCGTCTCGGAGTTGGATAAATGAGCCATTTTTGCTACTAATTCAGGATGGCGATCGCTTGCTTGGTTTAGTTGTTGCCTTAACAGAATTACTAGAAACTCACTTCCAACAACAGCAATATCATACAGTCCAGCAATTAGTAGACGATGCACTCGCAGAAATATCATTCATTCTTCAAGCCATAGCGAAAGTCATATCTCGCAAGCCTGCTAGCATCGACTTGGGAAACCTCAAGCGCATCTATGAAGCACTGAAAGAACAAGAAAGTCTGCAAAGAAAAGCAATTGCTGGGAGTGAAACCGACTACACAACCCTCGTTGCTTTCACTAACTTGGTGCTGACGCTCAAAAAGCTGATCGAGCAATTGCAATACACGGCTCAGACAGCTAAATCTCTGGAAGATCGCAGCAAAATGAGTCAACGAGATATAGATAGACTTCTTTTATTTGAAGAAGAACAGCGATCGCTCTTAAGTTTACTCAAAGAAAACCTGACTTTAGACTCGGCAATCTTTCGCCATGCTCTCCGCATTGGTGTGAGTCTAACTGTAGGCGTGATCTTATACAGCGTTACAAATTTACCAATGGGCTATTGGGTAACACTGACAATTATATTAGTCCTGAAACCAAACTTGGGTGCAACTTTCAAACGGTTTTTCCAGCGAGTTGGCGGGACAATCTTAGGAGCTGTCTTAGCTGCTATCTTACTTGCAACCATCACGAGTAAGCCTGTATTAGACATCATCATTCTGCTGACAGTATTTTTTGGCGTTTCCCTAATCGCTTTCAACTATGGGTATTCAGTGATTTTCTTCTCAATATTTGTCTTACTGATTATCGATATTGGTCATCCTATTAGTTGGCAACTTGCTGGTTTTCGGGTGTTAAATACATTAATTGGGGCGGGACTGGCTTTTGCGAGCCATTACTTTTTATGGCCAAACTGGGAACGCGATCGTTTACCTAGTCAACTCGCCACAGCGCTACGAGAATGTCACAAATACTTTCAGAATGTGATGGCTGTTTACCAGGGGACAAAAGAGCGTGACTCCAGCATTATCAGTCAACGGCGACAAACTGGACTGGCAATTGGCAATGCTCAAGCCTCCTTCCAAGGATTGCTGCGCGAACCCCAAATGCACCAAGAATTAGTAGAACCAGTAATGACACTAATGCTGTATATGGGACGTTTTACTAACGCCGTGACAGTTTTGGCAGTACATCTCGAACATTTTCGAGGAACAGTGCCACTCCCAGAATTAGAAACCTTTGTCCGCCAAATTTCGCTAGGGTTAGAGCAGTTAGCTGATTCGGTACAGCAGGAAATTCCCCCACCACCTTTACCTGATTTGGAAGGAACGCTGCAAAAAATCCAGCTGCACCTGCAAGCACTGCGTACAGCCAGAATAGAAGAGTTAGCTGTCAATCAAGGACATACACCGATTCGTCAGGCAGTCATTGATTACAGCATATTAGATTTGGAGATCGATCAGATCGTTCGGCGGTTGACTGCTATGCACTCAGCGATGATACGACTGATATCAAGTAAATAAAAATAATGTTAGATTTAATTGCGATCGCAATTCCTCAGACAATCAAAAAATTCTATGTCAACACCCAAAATCGAAACCAGACTTGCAATTGTATAAACCGGGATTGCTCCAATACAGTTCGGTTAAAGAGAAAAGGGAAAAGATGAATTCAAACCTTTACCCCTTCCCCTTTCCCCTTTTCCCAAACCACAACAGATATGAAAAGTGCTTATCCGAACCGTATTGGGGGTTGCTCCTCATTTCTCCTATTCCTTAGTAGCAAACCATTGTAGTGGCAAAAATTTCATAATATTTGTTACAGTTTTTAAAGTTTTTAATTCTGGTATATCTGGTTTTAATTGTTCTGCGATCGCTAATTTTTGTTCAGCTTGTGTAGGTTGAAAATTATATAAATAGATAAAAGCTAAATAAATCCATGTGTAAGGATTTTGAGCATCATATTTAGTTAATTCTTTTAAATTTTCGATTAATTCTGGGACTTGGCGCTGTAAAAGTTGTGATAAAACTAAAGTGTAACGCCAATTTAAATTATTTGGCTCTATTTGCAGATAATAATTAGCCGCGAAATCAATTTGTTTTAAATAATCCTGAGTAGGATCGTATTGATTGAAATGACCTATCTGCACAAAGAGATTATTTAATTTACCCTGTTGTAACTCTTGTGCTAGCTGTGAAGTTCGGGTAACTAAATCTAAAGCTGGCGATTTTTCTACTGTTCCTACATCTGTCACATTTACAGTAATATCTGGAATATTTAAAGATGTGGTTTTGTTGTTTATTCTATCTAAATATAGTGCTGATAGCTGATATTTTCCTAATGGTAGTGTTTTAGGAATAAATGTAGCTAAAGCTTCTTTCACCCGGAAACTTCCTTCAGGATGACATTTGATGCCACAGTATAAATTACCTAAGCCAATGGCATGATCGTGATACCAAGATGATTGGCCATTTTGCCATTTTAACAGTAATATACCATTTTGCAAATCATTCCATGAACCTGTTATTTCATAGTTTACAGGGTTGTTTTTATCTAAAATTAATTGCTGAGAAATCGCTACTTTTTCTAGACTAATTACAGACTCGCTATTATTTATTTTTTCAACAGTTACAGGAAGATTTTTGCAACTATATAATCGCATTTTATCTCCATGAGGTAATATCCAATCGCTCTGCAATTTCAAATCAGTAGAAGATTCGACTAAAGATTTTAATTTTCGTTTAGTCTCTCCACTTTCTCCAGGTCTATATGGTTCATTATCCCTAGTAATATACCAACAAAAATATTGTAAATCTTGCTCTATCTGAGATAATTTGGTTGTTAATTTTCTGCCAGATACGCGAAAATCTGCTAATGTCCCAAAATAATTTAAAGTATACTCATTTATCTGCGGTGTAGAAACAGGAATTACCCCTAAATTCGACCTTAAATATAAATTTGTTTCGGTGATTTTGTGTATGAGTTTCTCCAGAGGATATTCTTTAGCATCATTATTAGGTAAATGTCTACCACCCCATGCTTGAATTAGGGGTAATGGAAACAAGTTGTTTAGTAAAACTATGCAACTTAATACTAAAGTGGCTAATCTCAGTCTATCAAAATATATATTTTCAATTAAATTGAATAAATCCGCCAATATTAAACTAATTATCGGAAAACATGGCAGAATAAATCTAATGTCTTTATTTGTGCCCAAAGAACAAATTATATAGCTACTTACTAAGGTAACTAATAACCAAATCCGAGCCGATTTATGGAGATTTGCTGAAATTAAATTAGTAGTATATTTATATTTAATTAGATAAATCAATAAAATGCTAATACTCACACATAATATTGGTAAACCAACGGTTTCTGGGATCATTTGTGGATAGTATAACCATCCAGCAATAGTTGTGGAAGAAGGATCGCCCTCCCTTTTTCCAACTTGGTTAGCGTTTAATGCTGATGTAATAATTGTTAACCAATTTAAGCCATACCAAAAACTACAAATTAACCAAGCTATCATCAAAGATAAACAAGCTTGAATTAGCTTGATAAATCTGCGTTTTTTAATTAAACTAATTAATGCCCAAATACTAGGAACTAAAATAAAAATAAAACCTGTAGGTTTAGCCAACAAGATTAAACCTATTCCAACGCCCAATAGGATAGTTAACGCCCATGACAAAAACCCAATATAACTATCTTTCCAAATTGTCAGCACTGTAAAAGTTACTGTAACAATTGCTGTCAAACCATAATCTAATAAATAATCTGTCCTAATAATCCCTAAAATAGGAAATAACACACAAAATATACTGGCAGTTATGCCAGTTTTTCGGTTATTAAATAAAAAATGACCTAACTGATATACTGAAACTATAATCATCGCAGTATACAATAAATTAACCAAACTTGCTTGGTCATATCCACGACCAAACAACATCAAAAATGGGACAGTGCAAATGTATACAAAAGGAGCGCGATAACTTGGAGTTAATTGCCACAGAGATAACCACCAATCTCCTGAAAAGATATTGAAGTTTTGAAAAATTTTATAATGATGTAATGCTGTAGCTAAATGTGCGCTTTGATCGAAGGCTGGAATCGATTCATCTAAGAAAAACCAAGCTCTATCTATAGCTGATGCTATCACCCAAATTACTAATAAAATGAGATAATCTTTTCGATGCTGAGAATGATCCAAATTACTCATATTTATTTACTTAATAACTAAAGTTTAACCAATTATATATCTGTCATGTATCGACGTTCTACTAATACCAAAATATATAGTGAAGAATTTAATAGCCCTGGTTTTGAGGTTTGTAGTTGCGTAAATGTCCGCTCATTTCAGTTCATCCTTTGCGTCACTTGGCTCAAATATTAGAATATAATTTGCATCACGAAGATTCGCCATGACCGCATCATAGTAAATATTAAAATGTCCTATAAAAGTTCTCTGGCGGCTATCATCCGCAGGGATCTGAAATGATTCATAGCTACTTTTCAAAACTTAATCACCAGAACACCTTCAATATTTAATAATTTAAAGATAAAAACCGTTAAATTTTCTTTGTCAAGTTTTTGGTAAAAAAAGACGGTAGGATTCGCTGTCTAACAGAATTCTGAAACCCAGCCACATCAGCACGAAGGGGAAAATCTTACTAGCATAACGGCTGAGTACCAAAGCAATACCAGGTAGACGAGTCAGATGATAAGACATAAATAGCCAGCAACAAAGAATGAAATAGCAAACTGGTACGATTACAGTGAGATTTTGGATTGAGCTAGTGGCAAACAGGGGGATATAGATCCCAAGATTGTTGCCACCGTTAGAAATTGTTACTGAGGAGACGCGATAGGTTTGGGGATCGCGGATTAAGTCCCAAAGCGATCGCTTTCTGGAATCAAATCCTTTAAATTTAGAGTTTCTTTTTAGATTAGCTGACTTATCTTCGTCTGAATCATCCTTATTCAAGTTGAACAAATTGTTCAAGCCAATGAGTATCGGCAGTATTCCCAGTAAACCAGTCCAAGTTGACGGAATTGCTAGACCGAGTAAGAAACCAAGTAAACTTACAATTACTAATGCCGTGAATCCTATAATTTCACCAACCACAACGTGCTGAGGACGAAAAGTCCGATTAACCTCACTGAAGAAAGCAGTCAGATAAATATTGTCGTCAAACGTTGTCGCCACAGCAGTAGCTAGCCCGATCTTAATTGTTGCAATTAACCAATCCATCACCATTCCTCACTCAACACCTATCTGATGAACGACACTAGCGATCGCCCAACCTTTGTAATCAGCCCTACAATATCGAGAAATATTGACGCGAGTTTCGCGAATCGGGTATGACTCGACTTCTTATTTCTTCAACTTAGTTATTTATCTTACAAAAATTACACAGTAAAACTACCCGTAGTGGGAATAATGCGTTACGCTGCACTTTTCTTAAATGCTTTAGGCCATACACGCCCTATAAATAAAAGATTTGCATAAGTCCTAATAATATATAAATAGCCCCAAAAAGTCTAACATTCTGGCTGTATTCTCGTATATAACCCGCCATTCATTGCAAGCATCAACAAAGGAGTCATTATGATTAGCCGTTTGATTGATTTTGTGCGTAGATGCACAGGTCAAAATATCTTACGGTCGCTCAGATCAGCCACTCGGAGATCGGCTACCTACAGGTTTGCAGTTCGATTTTGCCTGGGACTTGTCTCGATTTTGGTTTTGACTCTAATTTTTGACAGTTATGCTGTTGCCACTTCTGAATCTGGCAATCAGCTTTCCACTCTTGTGAATCAGTTTAAACTACCCAAAAGCTCCATAATTCAGTTACTGGAAGCTGTGGGACTGTTTATGGGGGGGATAATTTTCTGTGTAGTTTTGGATCGCTGGTTTTCTAACCGTCCCGATCGCTCTAGCAATACGCCCTTAGCAGAGCAAGCACGGCGGCTCAAGCAACTCAAAATAGGATATCCAGAGGGAATGACAAATCTGGAAGTTCTCCGCGCTCAAGGCTTGCTCGAAACGCGTTTGCAACCTTATGGGCTGAGTGTCACCTGGACAAGTTTTTTATCAGCCTCTTCTCTGATAGAAGCACTCAGCAACGGGACGATTGACTTCTGTGGTGGCGGTGGTACGGCCAGCATCTTTTCTCAAGCGGCGGATCACGTATTTGTGCGGGTGGCTAAGGAAAAATATACCGCTCCCAAAGGTCAAGCGATTCTAGTACCAGAAGATTCGCCGATTCAGACGTTGGCTGACCTCAAGGGTAAAAAGATCGCTTTTGACAAAGGCTCAAGCGCCCATTATGTGCTTGTGCGATCGCTGGCAAAAGTCGGCCTCGATTTTAGTGACATTGAACCAGTTTATTTGACACAACCGGAGGCGCTGCCCCGATTCCGCCGAGGTGAAATCGATGCTTGGGTGATTTGGGTTCCCTATACAGCTACTCTTGCCCGAAGCGCTTACCCAGGGCGATCGATTGCAGATTTAGAGAGCATATTTGGTGACAAAGCCTCTGTGGAAGTTCCGACTTATTACTACGCGATTCCAGAGCTAGTACGCGACTATCCCGACCTACTCAAGGTGATTTTAGAAGAGGTAAACGAAGCTGGAGCTTGGGCTAAGAGACAGGAATTAGAAGCGGTTCAACGAATGGCAGAACACCATGAAATCGATCCATCTATTGTCGGAACTTTACAGCAACGTAGTGCCGAACGCGCCATCATCCCGATTGACGACCAATCGCTCACTGCTCTACAGCATCAGGCAAATATATTTAGAGATTTAAATCTGATTCCTGAGCGGGTAAATGTGAAAGATGGAACCTATAGCTTACAGACTAAGCAAAACTGGACTTATTAATCTAACACTGACGATTTAGTAGAGTTTTGCTGACAAATCGTTACGTTTTAAACGCAGAGGGACACAGAGTTTTTTTTAAGCGAAATTCTCTACTCGCGTGTTCAAGATATTGTCTGGCTATCTGAGCCGAATGCTTGCTCTGTAAGCCGAAATTTAAAGTTCTTGACGTGTCGGACGGATGATGATTTCATTCACATCGACATCACTGGGTTGCTCAATGGCGTATGCGATCGCACGGGCAATGGCATCTGCATCAATGGCGATCTCATAAAGTTGATTAATTCCCGCTGCTGCGTCTTTATCGGTAATCGTGGTAGTTAGTTCAGTGGCAACGGCTCCTGGTGAGATATTAGTCGAACGGATTTCACCATTTGACTCTAACCGCAGCCCTTCAGAAATTGCTCGCACTGCGTACTTAGTGGCACAGTAGACGGCCGCTCCCGGAAACACCTTATGTCCGGCCACTGATGATAAGTTAATGACGTGACCAGACTTTTGCTGACGCATAATTGGCAACACGGCAGCAATCCCATAGAGAACGCCCTTAATGTTGATATCGATCATCCGATCCCACTCGTCTACCTTTACTTGGTCGAGGGCAGAAAGCGGCATCAATCCGGCATTATTGATTAGCACGTCAATCCGGCTGTATGTACTCAAAGTTTCCTTGGCTAAAGCTTCCACTTGGGCGCTATCTGCTACATCCGTTACTTGATAGGTTGCAGTTCCTCCTGATTTAGCGATCGCTGCAACCAATTCTTTCAGCCGATCTTCGCGTCTGGCAGCCAGCATCAGTTTAGCTCCACTAGCAGCAAGTCGCTTCGCAGTTGCCTCACCTAACCCACTGCTGGCTCCGGTGATGATTACCACTTTGTTTTGAATAAGAGACATATTTATTGCTGGGGATTATTGAGTATGACTCGTGAAACATCGGGTGCTGTTTCAGATGAACTCAGCATTATTTAACCATATCAATTAGTTTGTATACGCGATCAACGTTTTTGTATCGGCAACATAACTAATCCGAACCGCTATCATCACGCCGTTTGAGTTCTGTCCTGTTAAAATTTCAGTTTATGAGATGGTTTCAGCTCATAAACTTAATCTTTATCTACATACCAAGAGGTATTGCTTCACCGTTCTTTGCCGCTTTTGCGAGTAAGTCACGGACTTCTTCATCGGTAGTTTGAGGAAAGCTTTCGTACCAAAGACCAACGCTCTGAAAAGGGCTAGGTCTGGAGATGCAAACGATTTCGTCTACCTCAGTTTCTAGCTCTTGGCAAGTTTCAGGTGCAGCCACAGGCACAGCAATCACAATCTGAGCAGGTTGCTGTTTTCGCACAGTTACAACAGCAGCCCACATCGTTGCACCAGTGGCTAAACCATCATCTACTAAGATGACTGTACGTCCTTGTAAATCTCTTAAGGGGCGATTTTGGCGATAAAGCCGTTCCCGCCGCTCTAACTCCCGTTCTTCTTGTAGCGCCACTCTGGCAATTACTTCATCGGATATCTTCACCAGGCTGATAATATATTTATTGACTATCCGCACACCACCAGAAGCGATCGCTCCCATCGCTAGTTCTTCTTGATCGGGTACACCCAATTTACGTACCACTAAAACATCTAAGGGGGCATTTAACGTTTTGGCAACTTCAAAGGCGACGGGTACACCACCCCTTGGTAGCCCTAACACCAGAACATCTGGGTCGTTAGCATAAGCGATTAACTCCTTAGCCAAAACTTGACCCGCAAACCTGCGATCTTTAAATAGCATGGTGTAATATTCCTAATTAGTTTTCAAAAAAATAAATAAATATTTACATACATTTGTTATTGGCTATCAACCCCGAACAATGGAGCAATGGAGCAAATTCCAAACTTGTTGTTATAGTTCAGATGTTCTGAACTGATCTTAGAAAGCTAAATATTCCCTGTCCTCCACTAAGGGAGCGACATCTTCAATCCACAGTTCTATCAAACGGGTGAGTTAGCTTTAATCCAACAAGATTTCTGCATCTTGTGTTGATACTATTTTACTACTCTACACTCAATATCCTTCCCCAGATGGCTTGTTGAGAAAAGACGGTGATACAGTTAACTCTCACTGTAGGGGGTTTACCGCTGTAGGTAACTGGTGTTAGCGTGAAGCAAAGTTATAGTGCGACCACAGGAGAAAAGTGACATGGAAAACCTAATGTTTAAGTAGGGGCGCATTTGAAAACTGCTATAAGTTTTGCCACTTGCTAACATTTACTGTTAGACTTTTGCTGAGTATTTTTTTTACTGGAAACTAAGAAAAAATTACTTACCTCCTAGCAGATGCAAAAATCTATAAAAATCCGGTGATAATTCAATTGTTAATTCTTCGCTTGTCCCCTATTACTGGCATTGTGTTGATATTATCTTTACATTATCTCTCAATTGTGAATATCAGATAATGCACCATCTGCTTGTTCGTTATATAATGCTTAATATTACAGAGACAAGTCATCAAAGTTACCCAATTAACACTTTTGAATAAAAATTAATAGGGTAGAATCACTGAATATGCTTGAAAATAAAAAGAAGGGTGTTTTTAATGATCGGCTTAACCAATTCAGAAAACGGCATAGTTAGCAGCACAGCAGCTACCAAGAGGCTGGCAAGGGCGATGATGGTTTCTGGTGGACAGTTTTCACTCTTATTGGCTTGTTGTAACAGTGTTCAAAAGCAGGAGCAAGTGTTGAATTTGCTAACAGAATTTTCATCAGCAGATATCCACGAAATTTTGCTCTCACCTACTGATGATAAATTATACACAGCTATCACAAGTGAAATTGGTACTACTCAACCAGAAGCTCTGATGATACGAGGCTTAGAATCTGTAGTGGCAATTAACCAACTTATTATTAGTACCAATATCATGCGAGATGAGTTTCGGAAACAGTTTCAGTTTCCTTTAGTCTTGTGGGTCAATGATGAAATTCTGCGTAAGCTAGTCTGGCTAGCACCCGATTTCAAAGACTGGGCAGCTAGTACTATTAGATTTGATGTACCTAATAATCAGTTAATTGAATCTGAACAACAACCCATCAGCGCTTAATATTGCCCGAAATTACTTTCAAAATCTTATATATGCTAGGTTGAGCCGAGCAAAATCGAAGCTCAGGTTCTGTCATATTCTTTTCTAAAATTACTTTTATTTAACCCTCTCTTATCAAAGTGAGCTAAAAGCTTCTGGAAGCTATTTTCAAAATTAGAAGATGGTATATGTGTCGAGTGTGTTAGTTGAAACATATTTGCTTTTTTCTTATCCCTTGTCTCATCAATAATTAGTATTATTGGACGACATTGAAGTATATATAATATTAAATCTAATCTTTGCCTCCTTAATTCTTTTACATCCAGGGTGATTCTGGTAAAAAATGGTGTAATGGTTGATGATTATCTAGCCCTACAATTTTTGCGATTTCCGTTAGAGTTTTACGTTCCCGACTCAATAGCAGGGCTGTTTCATTGTCACAAAGAGCTTTAAAAATCAAGGGTTCTAGCAACTAAAAATTAGACCTCTTGCATAAATCAAAAATAAAGACCTTCACCCCGCATTTGCTAACGCCAACGCTTCCCTCCCCAAAGCATCGGGGAGAGGTTGGGGGTGGGGTGTTAGGGACTTTTGCAAGAGGTCTTATTGATTGTTTTGTTATCAGGGTGCCGATAAAATGAACTATTTTACTGATATTTAAGTGCTTAAATGTTCATCTCATCGTTACTCTGACTTACAATTTCCTCGCTAACGATCTTGACAAATCCTGTTTGAAATAGGATGAATCAGCCCTCTCACTCAATAGGGATTTGAATCAATCCGTCCCCTTTTGACGCTCCTGAGATAGTACCCAGAAGTTGGTCTGTTTCTTAAGTTGAAGGTGTCGCCACTGCGAACTTTCCAAATTTTGTAATTGGAAAAGGTCAAAGGCTTTCGAGGTTCGCATACTTCTGGCAGATGATTGCCAAGTACAAAGTATGCTGCACCTCTACCCATAACTTTCACCAAACCATTTTTATCCACAAGAACCGAGGTACTTTCACTAACCGCTATACCTAAAACACTGCTAGATACACCATCCTTAATTTGACGGGCAATGAAAGTCATAATTCGACCCATTCTTTCCCGTCTGTCAAAGTGTGTATCTACGATAGTTCCCTTCAAATTACTCCAATTGAAAAAATTGTAAGTAAAAGTAATGTCTCGGTAGGGATCTTCGAGTGCGTCTCTAGTTTCAATGCCTTTTTCGGAAGAAGCGCAAGCATCATAGACACAATCACTTTGGATCATTGCACCTGCACTAGTGCCACCAATACCACCTCCCTTCAGGTAAACTGACTTCACGGCAGCCTCAAGTTTGGTATCTTTCCAGTTGCGGATGTATTGACATTGATCCCCGCCAGCAAAGAAAACTACATCAGCATTTCGGATTTTTTCATAAATCTCAGCTTTGTTTGCCTCTTGTCTATCCCTAACCAGAAGAGTTTCCACAAAATTTACGCCCTTCATGGCATAAATTAGCCGATTGTAATCGTGATTACCATTAGTGCGGAGAACTACAACATTAACTTTAGTGCTGGAGTTACTACCTCCCCTAACTTGGTTAATCATCCACTGAATAGCATCATCGACATCGGGGCCTCCCCCACCCAAACTCAGAACTGGGCCCGCTAAGGAGGGACGGACATCAAAGGAGGGAGTGGAGGGGTAAACATCAACAGTATCACCCAGGAAGAAGCGTTTCCAGCTTGCAATAAAACGGGTTATTAGGAAGGTTCCCATCTTCAACAACTTGATTCCTGTACTTTTCAAGCGCCTTGCTATGCTTGGGAATGCCTTTGTCATACTAAACTTCTAGAGCAAACTGCAATTATTGCTAGGCTGTGACGCATTTTAATTGCTTATTTATTCGTGAAATTTGTCCTTTGTCATTAGTCATTTATCAGTTGTTGTGAATAACCAATTGGCTTAAGACAGTTTTAACGAAAAATGTGCAATCTAGATGCGCACTAGCTTAACTGTGGCACTAGATCGGGTGGAATTTCCAGCGTACAGGTCTTGTACTGTTTGTTAACGCAAAATAACACAGAGTAATCATTAATTCTCTGCGTTACTGTGCAAAAATCTCTACATTGCTTGTAGCGTTTAATTCTGGCCAGATGAAATTTAAAATAGATTAGGTATTGGTTGTCACTGTCCAGATGCTTCCGTAGTTGCTGGGAATAGTTACCCAATATTCTGAACAACTGGCAACGCCGATTAAATTGTTTTCACCATTTAGTTGCAGCAGTACCAGTTGTAAACTTATCAAAGGTTGATTAAGGATTTATGCAAGTTCAAATAAAACTTTAGCTCCCCAACTTCTTGAAGAAATCGGGGAGCTATATTACCAGGGTATTTGCGATCGCTCTTGTACAACTTGCTGATATACTTGCTCGGTTTGCTTGGCTAATTTCGGCCAGCTAAATCGTCGCTCTAAATCCTCATAAGCGTTATCCACCAGCCATTGACGATAACCTGGATTTTTCAAAACCTCCAAAATTCCCCAAGCTAAAGAATCGGGATTGTTCACCCAAGTGACAATGCCTGTTTTGGTATGTTGCACTACTTCTGGAAAACCACCTGTATCAGAAACTACTACAGGAACACGAGAAGCAAAGCTTTCTAAAGCCACAATTCCAAAGGGTTCGTAAAGACTCGGAAAAACGGCACAGTCAGCGACAGTTTGAAATTTATCTAAGTATTCATCGGAGAGAAAACCGGTAAAATAACAATGATGCCAAATTCCCAAATCCCAGGCTTGGCGCTTGAGATGATCAGTATTGCCACCACCAACGATTACAAATTTCACGTTACCTCCCATTTCTGAAAGGATTTTGGGTGCGGCATTAAGTAATATAGGTACACCTTTCTCGTAGGTCATACGACCGAGGTAATAAACTATTTTCTCTTCGTCTGCGGCAAATTGGCGGCGAAAATCCAGAGCATGAAAATCTGTATGATGCTGTTTCTTTTCGGCTCGGATACCGTTATAAATGACATCAATTTTGTCCCAAGGACTGTAGAGCGCTCGTTCTACTTCTTGGCGCATATAGTCACTACAAACAATAATTCGCCACGCATTGTAAGCTAGCAAGATTTCTTTACCATTTATATAACCTTGGATATCTGTGTGAATACCGTTGTAGCGTCCGTATTCAGTAGCATGAATTGTGGCAATTAGTGGTATTTTAAAATTATGCTTGAGAGCGATCGCAGCATCTCCGACTAACCAATCATGGGCATGAATTAAATCAAAGGGCCCTTCTTCTAAAATCAACTTACCACCGTGATCTCCCATACTCAAGTTGAGATTCACTACCCAGTGGAAAAAGTCGTTACTATATGCTACTGGCACTCGATGTATCTTTACTCCTTCAACGACCTCATACATCGATGCGTGACCAAACTCCGCTGTAATCAGGTGGATTTCATGTCCTAGCTTTACCAGTTCCGGGTACAACTCCGCCACATGTCGCGCAATTCCTCCAATAATCCTTGGTGGAAACTCCCAACTCAGTACCAATATCTTCATCTACTAGACTCCCCAACACTTTATATTTATAAATATCTAACAAACTACATTTACCTAAAAATACAAGTCTGGCCAATGTAGTGAGTACTTTTACTAAAATTTTTAGATTTTTTAACAGTGATTTTGTTAAAGGTTATCAACTGTAGGCTAATGATAAAAAGCAAGGTATAGTAATAATTCGTAATTAAAACAATTCAGCCTCCCTTTCACAACTCAGGTGTCAAGAAGGGACAACGACGGAAACGGCATGAACTCGATCGCGTCCTTGCTGTTTGGCTACATAAAGTGCTTTGTCTGCTGCATTAATCAAGTCTGACGGCGAAATTCCGGAATTCGGCACAATGCTAACAACGCCTAGACTAACGGTAACACGATCGCACACGCGAGACTGAGCATGGGGAATGGCTAAGTCGCGCACTGCTTGTCGAATAGTTTGCGCTACATAGATTGCTCCTTGAATCTCTGTATTAGGCAGAATGATAGCAAATTCTTCTCCACCGTAACGAGCGACTAAATCGGCTGGACGCTTAACAATATTTTTGAGGGCACTTGCTAATTGCCGCAAACAATCATCCCCTCCTAAATGACCATAAGTATCATTGTAGAGTTTAAAAAAATCGACATCGAACAAAATTAAAGACAGTGAAAGTTGCTCGCGTTTGAGTCGCTGCCACTCAGTTTCAAGATACTCATCAAATCGGCGGCGATTGGCTATTTGAGTCAAGCCATCTAGAGTAGCTAATCTTTGTAATTCTTCATTAGCAACTTGCACTTGCTGGTAAAGTACTGATTGATGAATAGCGATCGCTACCTGACTTGCCAATTGCTGCAATAAATTCACTTCAAACGCTTGCCAATAACGAGGTGCAGCACACTGGTGAGCAATGAGTAAACCCCACAGATGCTCCCCATTTAAAATCGGCACTATTATAGCCGCTTTCACTTGATAGAGTTGTAATAACTCAAAAACATCGGCTGAAAAATCAGATTCCTGAATATTATGGAAGACTTTAGGTAATCCCTGATAATAGTCGCTAAAATCTTGTTTGAGGGAAAATGGGTGCATTGTCAGTTCTAATCTCTGAGGATAGTCATCACCCACCGATTCCGCCGCAAAATTCCCACTTCCGTCAGATTTTAACTGATAGATAGCTACGGAATCTGAACCTAAACACTGTCGAATACTATTTACTGTTGTATTCAGAACCTCCTCGAAATTTAGTGATTGTCGAATCTGTTGAGTTACTTCAGTAATTAGCCGTTCTCCCTCTGCTTGCTGTCGCAACATCACTTCAGCTTCTTTACGAGTGCTAATGTCTTCTACCGAGCCAAGAATCTGCGTTGGAGTGCCGTTAACATCTCTGGCAAATACGACTTCTCGTGTATGTAGCCAACGCCACTCTCCATTTTTGTGTCGGAATCGGTATTCAGTGGAAAGTACTTCATTGTCGTTCAGGTTGACGAAGCGATTCGCTATGTCATTGCAGAGGTATTGGTCGTCTGGATGAAAGCAATTTATTAGCCACTGCGGATCTGCGTTACAAAATTCCTCTGGAGAGTAGCCTAAAATAGTCACACTTTTCTCATTAAGATAAATGCTTGTTCCTTTTAAGAGGTCAAATAGATATAAAATATGTGGTACGGTATTAGCAACCTTTTGTAAAAAGTCTTGACTAGAGCGCAATGCCTCTTCAGCTTTGCGGCGTTCCTGAAGCGCGACTTTATATGCAGTAATATCTCGTCCCTCTGAGATAAGTAGGGTAATATGCCCGGTTTCATCGAGTATAGGACGCAGTGAGAAATCAATCGCGATCGCTTGACCATCTCGACCTAAAATCTCAACTTCATAACGAATAAATTCACCATTAGCAGCAGCGGCGATCGCAGTTTTTAATTGCTCTTGAGTATTTAGAGAAATTGTCCACCACTTTGCTTCCCACAAAGGCTTGCCAACTACTTCTTCTCGATTAATCCCAGCAAACTCTAGTGCTGTTTGGTTGGCTTCTAATACAATTCCATTCGGCTGAAGCAATCCCATAAACTGAATGGTTTGATTGAAGATCGCCCGGAATTTTTGCTCATTTTCACTTAAAGCTTGTTCCACCAGTTTGCGATCGGTAATATCTCGTCCAACAGATTGAAGTTCTACAATCGCACCTTGGTCATCAAATATCCCTCGAACAATCCACTGCGTCCACCGCACTCCTTGGCAAGCTACAACGCGATTTTCAATTGTGATAACGGGATTTTCTAAGCTAATGGAATTTACCAGACTAAAAACACGTTCTTGGTCTTCCTCAAACACAACAGGTTTGTAGTGCTGACCGATAATTTTGTCTCGCTCCAGTCCAAAAAATCGACGGTAAGCTTCATTGATAAAGGTAAAAGTGCCATCTGGTAAGCCTCTAGCAATCAATTCTGTTTGGTCTTCGAGGATGGTACGATAAAGTTCTTCGCTCTCTTGTGCTTGTTTGCGTAAACAAAGCTCGTCATAAACATCGCTAATATCAAATACTAAACCATGAAGTAGCTGAGTTTGTCCATCGGCACAAAAAACGAGATTGGCTTGGTTTCGTACCCAAATTGTTTTGCCATCGCGCCTAATCATCCGATACTCAATTCTCAAAGGCTCTCCGGTAGCGATTGTAGTATTTACAGCTTGCCAAAGGCGATCGCGATCGTTTGGATGAGTGTAATCTAACCAACTATTAAAGAAACCAAAATTCCAATCTTCGGGAGCAATGCCTAATAATTGTTGCAGTTGTGGACTAATATAAGCAACTTTTGTAGTGTTATTAATCGGTGAGACATAAATAACGCCCGGAATTTGTTCTACCAGAGTGCGATACTTTTGCTCTACCTCAGAAAGTTGTTCTTCTGCCTGCTTGCGACTCATGATGTTTTGAATTTCTACAATAAATTATCATTTTTTCTGTTAGAAATCCCGCATTAGAGACACACTTAAGGATGGTTGAGCCAACAGCGAGTCCGTGTGGCTTTTTGGAAGCTAAACCTGCCAGCAGCATACTGAAACTTGTACACTAAAGGCTGCTGTTTACAGCCTTTGTAATTAAAATTAACGGATGTTGAAAAAGAATTCAGAATCCAGAATTCAGAATTCACAAGTAGTGGGGGACTAAAAGGATCGCATTCAACTAAGAGGCAGGGAGAAGAGGACAAGGAGAATTGGGTACAAGATGCAGAAGTGCAGAGGAGAAAGACTTACTGCAAATTCTCCCCTGCTCTCCTGCCCTCTCGCCTCCAATACGGTTCGGTTAAAGGGGAAAGGGGAAAGGGGAAAGGTTTTGAATACATCCTTTACCCCTTACCCTTTCCCCAGACCACAAGAAAAGTGAAAAATGCTTATCCGAACCGTATTGCTCTCGCCTTTTCCTCAGATGCGGACTTACTACCCCTGCGCTATCCGCTACTCTGACTCCTGAATTCTATTAGTTTTGATCCAAACGCAGTACTGCCATAAAGGCTTCCTGGGGTACATCTACAGTACCTACAGATTTCATCCGCTTTTTACCTTTTGCTTGCTTCTGCAAAAGTTTTTTCTTGCGACTGATGTCACCACCGTAGCATTTGGCTAGCACATCTTTCCGCAAAGCGGGGATGTGTTCGCTGGCAATAACTTTACTACCAATAGATGCCTGAATTGGCACTTTGAATTGATGGCGAGGAATTAGTTCCTTGAGTTTTTCTGCCATTGCCCGCCCGACGTTGTAAGCTTTATCTCGATGCACAATCATCGCTAAGGAATCGACGGGATCGCCGTTAATCATGATATCCAGCTTCACCAAAGGATTTTCACGGTAGCCAATGATGTGATATTCCATACTGGCGTAACCGCGCGATCGCGATTTCATCTGGTCAAAAAAGTCAGTTACAACTTCCGCCAAAGGTAGCTCATAAGTAAGGGTGGTTCGTCCTTGGGCGAGATATTTCATATCTTTGAAGATGCCCCGACGATTTTGTGACAACTCCATCAAGGTGCCAACATAAGTTTCCGGGGTAATCATCTCTACTTGGACGTAGGGTTCTTCAATTCTTTCGCGATCATTAGGAGAAGGTAAACGGCTAGGATTATCGATGTACAGTTCCTCACCTTTGACGGTAATCACCTTATAAACCACCGAGGGCGCTGTAATGATCAAATCTAAGTTATATTCTCGCTCTAGGCGTTCCTGAACAATTTCCATGTGCAGCAAACCCAAGAACCCGCAACGGAAGCCAAACCCCATCGCGCTGGAAGTTTCGGGTTCGTAGTGTAGCGCTGCATCGTTGAGTTCCAGCTTTTCCAAGGCTTCCCGCAAATCTTCAAATTGATCGGCATCAATGGGGAACATCCCACAAAAAACCATTGGGTTCGCTTCTGCGTAACCTGGTAAGGGTGACTCTGCTTTCGCCTTACTGAGGGTAATTGTGTCTCCTACCCGTGCATCAGCGACAGCTTTAATTGCCGCTCCCAAATAGCCTACTTCCCCAGCGTGCAGTTCATCAACTTGCTTTTGAGTGGGAGAAAGAACGCCTAACTCATCAATTTCAAATTCTTTACCCGATGCCATTAAATGGATGCGATCGCCTTTTTTCACGGTGCCATCCATCACCCGGAAATACACAATTACTCCCCGGTAACTATCGTAGTAGCTATCAAAAATTAACGCTCGTAAGCGTTCATTTATCGTATTCGGCGGTGGCGGTATCCGCTCCACAACTGCTTCTAAAATTTCATCAATCCCAATTCCTTCTTTAGCAGAAGCTAGAATTGCCCCACTGCAATCTAGACCGATAATTTCTTCAATTTCGCCAATTACCCGTTCTGGTTCAGCCCCTGGCAAATCAATTTTATTCAAAACCGGAATAATTTCCAGGTTATTCTCTAACGCTAAATATACATTAGCCAAAGTTTGCGCTTCCACACCTTGGGACGCATCTACTACCAATAGCGCTCCTTCGCAAGCAACAAGAGAGCGGGAGACTTCATAAGAGAAATCCACGTGTCCCGGAGTGTCAATTAAGTTCAGCACATACTGCTGACCATCTTTAGCTGTGTAGTTCATTCGGGCAGCTTGCAGCTTAATCGTAATGCCGCGCTCCCGTTCCAAATCCATATTGTCGAGAAACTGTTCTTTCATCTGTCGGTCTTCAACAGTGCCAGTAGCTTGTAGCAAGCGATCGGCAAGGGTTGATTTCCCGTGGTCGATGTGAGCAATAATACAAAAATTGCGAATGCGAACTGCGGGAACGTCAGTCATATACTATCTTTGCCTTAGCAGCAACCAAAGTTAAAAGGGCAATTTACTTAATGTATTTTAATGCTTTCTTAGCCAAGACGCTCTGCTTTTAGTGCTGAGTGCTGAGTGCTGAGTTAGGAGTGAGGAGTGAGGAGTTAAGAGTTATTATTCCCCTGCCTCCTGCCCATCTTCACTACATCTTCAACTTTCGATCTAAATAGGTGGACATTTAAGAATATTATGAAAGTCTATTTGTCGCTGCTAGTATTCAACAGCTAGGAGCGTACAATAAATGTAAATAAGTACATGTAGGGATCGTGTGGGGATCGTGGGCAATTGCAACTAGTAATTGCTCATAATCGCTGGTTTATCGGCAAAACTTCTAGAGCCATTGTCTAGTCAGTTATATGAAAAATGCGATTTAAAACTTAAAGCTGTTACTTTGGTGCTATTTCAGGGAAGTATTTAACTGTGCCCTTGAAAATTTTTCAGCGAATTAGCCCAAATAATGAATATAACTACTTTACAAAGCTTTAGACAAAACCAATTCAAAGCATTCAGAGTATATAAACCTATGAATATGAGAGAGAAAACTACCGAAGCGGAAAATACACAAGCCGATAAGGTAGAAATTGCTGTCCGCCTAGACTCCGAGTTACTAGAGCAAATTCAGCATCTCACCAATGACCCAAGTAAAGTAATTGAAGTAGCGATTCGCCAGTGGTTACGGGGTGAACTCCTTAGAGATGACGAACTAACGCGCACGCCTGTGCGTACTCCTGTTCCTCCTCGCGGTGAATGGAACGATTAACGCCATTGCCATTATTTAACTGTCAATGCAAGTTAAAAAAAGTAAAGTTTGCCAATCTGGTTTTCAGAACACCAAAAAATACCCCATCAAACGCAAAAAAGCTGTAAAAATTTATGTATAAATTTCAGCGGCTTTAGTAAAATTACGGTCGGATACCCTTTGTCTATCCAACTCAATTAATGACTATTACTGCCAATTCCCAATTGTCAAATGTATTTTCCCAAAATCTGGAATCTATTACCAGTAAGACTGATGGCTCATTACCAACTCTAGGAGCCGAGTTAGTTTATACGCAAGATGGGGCAGGGCGCTATCTGACCTTTTGTTGGCAGTACAGCGAACTCCTGGGGTTAAATACTGAAAAAATAGTTGACGAGCTGAACCAGACTCAAACCTTTGCCCCAGTGGATAAGGTTAGTTATTTGGAACGATTGCACCGAATTTTGACAAGTTTGGTGCCAGAAAGGTTTCAATGTTGGTTTAGCTATCAGAAAGAGTTATTTGAGTTGGACTTAGTGATTAGTCCGATTATGCCGAGTTTGGGAACCACTGCCACTAACGTTTTAGTGATGGGACGCTTAGTACAAGCGACACTCAACAAAAAACAAGCGCGCATGGCATCAAAAACGCCCACACAAATAGAGTTGGCTTTGCGATCGCAACAACACCAAAAATTGGTAAATCGCATTACCCGAAATATTCGCCGGACATTAGATTTAGATATTATTTGGCAGCAAACAGTTGACAGTTTGGGGAAAGCACTGCGGCTAGAACGCTGCATTATTTGTCCTTATCAGCCCTCAAGCTCAAAAGTACAGGTGAAGGCTGAGTATCGCCAGCCAGAACTCAAATCAATGCTTGGCTCAGACATAGATATAGCTTCTGAGCCTGCCTTTGCTCAAGCCTTGGCAACCCTAGAACCAGTTACGATGGAAGTACCTGGATACAAAGAGTCTGGGCGGCAAAAAACTTTAGTAGTTGCGACTTGCTATCAAGACCAAGCTAATGGCTTGGTTGCCTTGAATTGGCAAGATGAATGCTATACATTAACAGAATCGGAATTAGAACTGGCAAAAGAAGCAGCAGATCAATTGGGAACTGCGATCGCACATGCTACTTTATATGAAGAATTAGAAATAGCGCGTCAAAAAGCCGAAGAAGCTTCCCGCCTCAAAAGTGAGTTTCTGGCTAATGTATCCCATGAAATTCGTACCCCCCTCAATGGTATGATTGGCTTTTTGAAGCTGATTTTAGAAGGGATGGCAGATGATCCAGAAGAACAAAATCAGTTTTTGACAGAAGCTCACCACTTATCGATACATCTGCTGAATATCATCAACGATATTTTGGACATTGCCAAAATCGAAGCTGGTAAAATGGAGCTAGCTTATGCTCCAGTCAAGCTAGATGAGCTATTTAGTCATGTAGAAGGTTTTATGCGTCCCCAAGCAGAAATGAGAAACCTCAGCTTTCGGATGCAAATGCCTGCTACCTCCGATGAAATCATTGTCCAAAGCAACTACCAACGGTTACTACAAGTGATGCTCAATTTGGTAGGTAATGCGATCAAATTTACCCATGAAGGTGGCGTTACTGTCAGCGCCGATTTAGTACTCAAAAAAGCGAACTTTCAAGAGCAGCAATTTCCTGGCATGGTGAGAGTACGTGTAGCAGACACTGGTATTGGTGTTTCTTTAGATAAACAAGATAAACTGTTTCAATTATTCTCTCAGGTGGATGGCTCCCGGACTCGCCAGTACGGCGGCACAGGTTTGGGACTGGCAATATCCCAAAAGCTAGTGGAGGCTATGGGCGGCGAGGTACATTTTTATAGTTTGGGCGAAGGACTTGGCTCAACAGTCACATTCACTGTGCCACTATATCAACAACCAGTCATGGTTTCGTCTAATGATAGCGACTCAACAAGTAGTGCTGAGTGCTGAGTGCTGAGTGCTGAGTTTAGATACTTGGCAATACTGGGTTTTGAGTTTTAAAGTTTAAAGTTTTTTAGTAATTATTATTTAATAACCATATTAGGTGTGGGACAAAACAATTTCGAGTTATGAGTAAGGAATCTTACTCAGCACTCATTACTCAGCACTCAGCACTCATTACTCAGCACTCTTGAGGGGTATTGGGAAAAAACCTTCCTTGTCCTCACCTCCTTACGTTCTCTTCAGTACTTTAAAGGCTAAAGTAGAGTAGGAGGGCTTGCATGAGAAATTGTTCAGCTAATCTAATATCAAGTTGCTAAAACCAGCAGGGGTTTAGTTAAAAGTCATAAAAAACTGACACCTGACAATCTAGCGGCAATTAGATTTAGGATCGATTTAACAAAGCTGGAAAATAAAACTTTGGATAATGGTTAATGAGTAAGGGTGCATTGGTTACAGTGATCGTTATTATTCAATGCCCCATGCCCCATTCCCCATTCCCCATTCCCATCCCTAACTTAGCAGGTCTAAACTATGGAACTCACAACTGACAACGTTGAAACAGTCTTAGATGAAATGCGCCCTTATCTCATGTCTGATGGCGGCAACGTGGAACTCGTAGAACTCGATGGGCCTGTTGTCAAACTGCGGCTGCAAGGTGCTTGTGGTTCTTGTCCCAGTTCTGCAATGACCCTGAGAATGGGTATTGAGCGCCGCCTTAAGGAAATGATTCCCGAAATTGCAGAAATTGAACAAGTGGTGTAAAAGTTAGGAGTTAGAAGTTAGGAGTTATGAGTTTTCAATTAACTCCTAACTCCTCATTCTTAACTCCTAACTATTTCTATGTCCCATCCTCTCTACATTGCTTTTATCTGGCATCAACATCAGCCGCTGTACAAGTCCCCTGGCAGCGGCGTTTCGCTATCTTCGAGTCAGCAGTACCGTCTTCCCTGGGTACGTTTGCATGGAACTAAAGATTATCTGGATTTAGTATTGCTCTTAGAGCGATATCCTAAGTTACACCAAACAGTAAATTTAGTTCCATCGCTGATATTGCAACTCGAAGATTATATTGCTGGCACTGCTTTTGACCCTTACCTCACAGCCAGCTTGACACCGGATGAGCAACTTACCCAGCAACAGCGGGAATTTATTATCCAACACTTTTTCGATGCTAACCACCATACCCTGATTGATCCTCATCCCCGCTATGCCGAGTTGTACCAGCAAAGACAGGAAAAGGGGCAAGCTTGGTGTTTAGCAAATTGGGAATTGCCAGATTATGGCGATTTGCTAGCTTGGCACAATTTGGCTTGGATCGATCCGCTGTTTTGGGATGACCCGGAAATTGCTGCTTGGTTAAAAAAGGGTCGGAATTTTACTTTAAGCGATCGCCAGCGCATTTATTCCAAACAGCGAGAAATTCTCAGCCGGATTATCCCCCAACATCGGAAAATGCAGGAGGCGGGGCAGCTAGAAGTTACTACCACGCCTTACACCCACCCGATTTTACCCTTATTAGCTGATACTAATTCTGGTCGGGTAGCTGTGCCCAATATGACACTACCAAAGCAACGCTTTCAGTGGGAAGAAGATATTCCCCGCCACTTGCGAAAAGCTTGGGACTTTTATAAAGACCGCTTTGGACAGATACCTCGTGGTTTGTGGCCTTCGGAACAATCAGTTAGTCCGGCGGTACTTCCGCATATTATTAACCAAGGGTTTAAGTGGATATGCTCAGATGAAGCCGTCTTAGGGTGGACGCTGAAACACTTTTTTCATCGGGATGGGGCGGGGAATGTAGAGCAACCAGAATTGTTGTATCGACCCTATCGCCTGCAAACCGCCGAGGGTGACTTGTCAATTGTATTTCGCGACCACAGATTATCAGACTTGATTGGTTTTACTTATGGTGCAATGCCTGCAAAAAAGGCAGCAGCAGATTTAGTGGGACATTTGCAAGCGATCGCTAAAATGCAAAGAGATAGTCATAGCGAACAACCTTGGCTAGTTACCATCGCCTTAGATGGGGAGAATTGCTGGGAATTTTATCCCCAAGATGGCAAACCTTTCTTAGAAGCTTTATATCAAAGCTTAAGCGATGAACCCCACCTCAAACTCGTCACTGTCTCCGAATTTCTAGAAGAATTTCCAGCCACAGCCACCATCCCCGGAGGGCAATTACATAGTGGTTCTTGGGTAGATGGCAGCTTCACAACTTGGATCGGCGATCCCGCCAAAAATCGTGCTTGGGATTACTTGACAGAAGCAAGGAAAATGCTTGCAAGTCATCCCGAAGCAACGGAAGAAAATAACCCCGAAGCATGGGAAGCATTGTATGCCGCAGAGGGTTCCGACTGGTTTTGGTGGTTTGGTGCAGGACACTCCTCAAATCAGGATGCCATTTTTGATCGGTTGTTTCGAGAACATCTGTTTGGCATTTACAAGGCATTAAATGAACCTGTACCGCCCTATCTCAAGCAACCAGTGGAAATCCACGAAGCCCAGGCAAACCATACCCCACAAGGGTTTATTCATCCCGTCATCGATGGTAAGGGTGACGAACAAGATTGGAACAAAGCTGGACGCATAGAAATCGGTGGGGCGCGGGGGACGATGCATAACAGCAGTGTTATCCAGCGACTTTGGTATGGGGTAGATCACTTAAATTTCTATTTGCGGTTGGACTTTAAAGGTGGCGTTGCACCAGGGCGGGGTTTTCCAGCAGAGTTGAATTTGCTGTGGTTCTATCCAGAAAAAACAATGGTTAACAGCCCAATTCCCTTGGCAGATGTACCAGATGCAGCCCCACTTAATTACCATTTCCACCATCTTTTAGAAGTTAACTTGCTGACGCAATCGATTCAGTTTCGGGAAGCGGGAGACAATCATCAATGGCATCCCCGTTTCAGTCGCGCTCAAGTAGCAATAAATAGTTGTTTAGAGTTGGCAGTACCGTGGGCAGACTTGCAAGTTCCGCCAGATTATCCTCTGCGTCTGATTTTGGTGCTTGCAGATGAAGGGCGTTTTTCCAACTATTTGCCAGAAAATGCTTTGATTCCCATTGAGGTGCCTTAACATTTAATATTTTTGGTGTTATACCATTTCACGAAATACCTATTAGGGGCGTACATCTGTATGCCTCTACAGATAATTCATTGATGTTGCAAAGATTTTTGCAAATCATATTTAATTTTTTTAGTTTTAAATATATTTGGCTATATTCAAACTATATATTTAGACTTAGCTTTAAGAACGGAGAGGGGGGGATTCGAACCCCCGTTAAGTTTCCCTAAACAGACTTTCCAGTGCTGTGTACAAAGTGCCTACACCGTATATAGGATAAGAGTTTTAGGGTATCTTGTGTAAGAATATTCCAGAAATTCAACCACTGACTAAACCAATCAAGAAAACTTTGCCTGAAATTTCAACCATTCATGTGGACAATTTATTGAGCGAATTTACATCACAGAGCAGTTGAACATGGGTATGCAGTTCTTAGCATAAAGCTACTGCCATAAACGAGGCATAAGTAAAAATGACACCTTACCGTAAAAAGTAGGGTGTTTTTTTATGGTTGTCTGAATACCGTTAACCACAACACACAATTTACGACACAAGAAAAATGGCAAACTTAACTTTTGACCAATCACTAGCACTTTCTCTTTATCAGTCAGATGAGCAATTCCCGATAGACCTTGATAACGCTTGGCAGTGGCTAGGGTATTCAAGAAAAGACAAGTGCTTAGAAGCGATTAATTCTCGCCTTGACAAGGAGATAGACTTTTCCACCATAAGAGGGAAAAGTACCGGAGGACGACCAAAGCAAGATATCAGGCTAAGTATTGAAGGGTTTAAGCTGCTTGGCATGATGGCAGGCACGGAACAAGGTAAAGCTATCCGCAAATATTTCCTTGAGTGCGAACGTATTGCCAAGACATTAGCTATACAAAAATCTCAATCATTGCTGCCCAGTGAAGCACACAAGGCAAGGCTTGCAGAATTGCACTCAAGGGTAGAGTCAATACGCCAAAAAATCTCTACTACTGAGAAAGTGTTAGCAGAACTCAGGACAGAATTACTGGTTGCGATACGTGACGAGGCGAACGAGGCGAAAGCCTTTACTAGTGCCTATGCTGAGGTGGGTGAGGAGTATATCCGTTGTACAGAGGTACTTTCAAGGGCAAAAGCACTTAACCCATATTTGAATGTTGGGAACACAAAGTGTAGGAAGTAGGGGTATGAAAAACGGGTGTCATCTACGGTAGCATCCAAGATGTTATCCGGGGTGGCATCCGAAAAGTAGGGGTATCAACAAGGAGAATATCAGTGTCTGGTGCTTGAGAGTGCAAGAAAAACAGAGAAATAGTACAAACAAAACCAATAACTCTTATAATCCAGTCACAGCATACGTTGTGGCTTGTCTTTTATTTATAACAGATAAATAGTTGACGTTTTTTATTTGTCTGTTATAAATGATATATATCAAGCACAGCAAGGGATTTAGAGATTCATCACTTCCATAGCGCTGTTACTGTTGGGTATAAACCACTGTCACTTGAAACTACTGTCACCGAGAGAAAGTTATGAACTCACCAGGGTACAAATTTAAAACTATTCAGTCTCAAGCACTCCAATTGAGTATTGAGTCCACAAGGCTTGTCGCTCTCGTTATGGGCTTAACGGATGAAGAGGTAACACCTCAAACAATAATTGAAAACTTTACCGAACTTGATGAGCGCTATAAAGCACTGAAAAATCGGATTGAAGCAGTACAAACAAGCATTGATAACGGACACGACCCAGACCGACATTTATTCGCATACGAGAAGGAAGAAAACAATGCCTAGAGGTGTTCCGAAAACAGGCACAAGAAAGCCAGGTTCAGGTAGAAAGAAGAAGTATGCAGGAGAGGTAATGCAAAAATACGTCCCAATCTCTATTGCTGACAAATTAGATGACATCTACCTACTTTTAATTGACTTAGAGAAAGAGGTTGATATATGGGAAAGAACTTGTGAAGAGAAGATTACATCACCACGCTATGAGCAAGCCCGTAAACTTGTTTCAGTGCTTAGATTCCTTCTAAATAGGTTAGGGATTGATACAGCCAACATTTACGCAGACAAACAAGAAAACACTCAGGATGATGAATCGCGCTTACCAGTTCCATGAAAAACAGTTCGTTATGAATCGATTGATGTATGTAAGTTTGCATCCATTAAAAGAAAGACCTACTGAGGAATCGTAATCCTAGTAAGTCTCGTAAATGATTGTTTTTGTCTAGTCCATTAACTTGAATTTCCCTTTGGTAGTTACCAGCTATCAAGGGGAAAACAAAATAAAAATGTCTAATAATCAATACCATGATAGCATCACCATTCAGAAGCACTAGCAACTTTCTAAACTCTAGTATCACAAGTGGATTACCTGCCGCTTGCGACTACGCGTCGATGTATTGCAACAATACTGCCTATGATGTGGCATCAAGTCAGGAATGTGATGAGAAGCAGACGGTAAATGATTTTACCTATGTTGCACCAACCACTGAAAAAACTGTTTGTAGTAAAAATCTCGCACTGAGAGAGCAAGCATTGCAAGTATTCAGATTAGCGTTTTTACCCTGCCACACTATTGAAGAAGTGGAGAGAAACTTTAAGCCATCTGATATAAGAGATAGGATTTCAGAACATAACGCATTTAATCTTCAATGTGATAGAGACTTAAGCGTTCGTGGTGGAAGTAAAGCATTCTGGGAAGCTGTGATTAAGTGGTGTGCCAATAGATGAACCTCTTCTGTTGACCACACAGATGTGACTTAGTGGCATCGAAAATAACAAGACTCTCTCAATAGCTGCAAACTAACGAGAGAGTCCTATGCACTAAAAACCAGTGCTAATAATATTCATTCTGACAACAACAATAATACTAACAATGAAAAACAATATCGTACAGTTTTACAGACCTATTACTTTCATTTTTTGCTTAGGTTCATTGAACTGCTGGATAAGAGAAATATGTGATGAATACAGCTTACTGTCTTTAACTTGGGATGGACAAAAGCTTGTGTGTTGCAAAATAGATCCTATGTGGGCTGAAGACTATGCACAGTCATTAATAAGTGCAGTATTAAGACAAGTTCCTATGAGTTTACCAGATGAGGAACCCTTGAATATAGAGTACGCTAACGACCCCTGCAAAATGGGTGTTACCTTCGATGCTACCCGCGATAACACCGCCGATAACACCCAAGATGACACCCTTTCTATGGCATACCCAAGACCACATATCCAAGATGACAATGACCACGTGATAGAGCTTGAGTTAAGAGCGAAAGAGTGGGCGCTACGTTATCCACACGTAACAGTGGAACAGTGGAAAGCAATCTTTCTTGGCAACTTACCCGATTGAGGGTCAAGGGTTAATCGGTTTGTCGTGAGTTAGCCACTCGCTAGCAGAAAATGTTTTTCTAATACCTTAAGGTTCTAGAATAATTTTTTCTGCTGGAGGCTGTATGGCTCTACGTTTTTGGGGTTTTTAACTCGCGGCTGAAAAGCAACTCTTAAGTTTATCATTACCCGGCTTTTGATCTAGCGCGAGTAAATCCCTGTCTGTGGATGCCGTGATTGACCATGAACACACTTAAGCATCAAAACATATGCCGTTGACTTGGTGCAAGTACCCTAAAGGTGATTTTGGCGCTAGGTGTTAAAGTTTGCTCACTTACGCAAGGTTTGGATTGTTGTTTTCTTGCTCATAGAGAATAGATATTTGGTTAATGTCAGACGCGTGTATACCCCTTAAAAAAAAGATAACACCATAGGATGTCATCTTGGATAGTATCGCGGGTGTCATCTAAGATGGCATCCGTTTTTTATGGGCATATCCTACTGCTTCAAGATACTTGGTAACGATATTCATAAGTGAATAATAAGTGCAAATTATTGCAATCGTGGCGATCGCTGGGAATTATCTTATCAATTATCAGTTATAAGTAAAAGTTAAAGTATTTTCCAAAACAGATGATAGTTACTTATGATTCACAGTAGTACAAGCAATAGTACTTAGTGCTATGGACTCAACCAATTTACTAAACCAACTAAACCATTTCACTAAACCATTTTTACCTGCATAAAACGGTAAATTAGTAAAGGGTAAAGCCCGAAAGCCTTACCATGATTACTTATCAACGGAGAGGGGGGGATTCGAACCCCCGAATAAGTCACCCCATTACAGACTTTCCAGGTCTGCGCCTTAAACCACTCGGCCACCTCTCCAGGTGTCACAAGTTACGATCATACTATAGAATCCCAGAAAATGCAAAGATAAAGAAAGATATTCTAGATTGAATCTGATAGTCCTAATCCCATAAAGCAAATCCAGATGTCCCGTACATACACAATTAAAGTTCGCGATCGCGCCACTGGCAAAACATACACCCTACAAGTGCCAGAAGACCGCTACATCCTACACACTGGCGAAAAACAAGGGGTGGAACTACCGTTTTCCTGCCGCAACGGGGCTTGCACCGCTTGTGCTGTGAGAGTTTTATCAGGAGAAATTTACCAACCAGAGGCGATCGGCTTGTCGCCAGATTTACGTCGGCAAGGTTATGCCTTGTTGTGTGTGAGTTACCCCCGTTCTGACTTGGAAGTGGAGACGCAAGACGAAGATGAAGTCTACGAACTCCAGTTTGGACGCTATTTTGCTAAGGGGAGAGTTAAAGCAGGTTTACCCTTAGATGAAGAATAAACAATTCAAAATCACCCAATTTCTGATGCCTGTGCGCCTTGGTGAGTGGGTGCGAAAAATAGCAATTTTGGCTTTTTTATTGCTCTTGGTGAGTTGCCAAGGCAAAAACCAGCTGCCGAACAATGAAGCCCAGGTGAAAGTAGCACGGGTAGTTAGTGGGCAAAGTTTGGAAGTTTTGGGCATGGCTGAACAACCAAATTTGATTTCCCAAGTGCGGTTAGTGGGTGTTGATGCACCAGATTTGCGACAGCGCCCTTGGGGGGAAGCAGCAAAAGAACAGTTAGAGAATCTAATTGGTGGTGTAGAACAATCGGTAACGCTGGAGTTTGATTTAGAAGCGAAAGACAAAATTGGGCGAACTCTAGCTTATGTGTGGAAAAATAAGGTGTTATTGAATGAAGAGTTAGTTAAACAAGGGAATGCAATGTTTGTAGGGCGATCGCCTAACCATAAGTATGACCTGCGTTTAGAACGTGCCCAACAATGGGCTAGACTCATGGGGCAAGGAATCTGGAACCCAGAAAAACCCATGCGCCTCACTCCCGCCGAGTTTCGCCGCCAAAATCTTTAATTAGTGCTGAGTGCTGAGTGCTGAGTGCTGAGTGAGGAAGTGAAGTAGAAGAATTAATAACCAATGCCCAATGACAAATGACAAATGACAAATCTACAAATTTTTCTAGATATTGCTACAGAAGCCGCCTTAGCTGCTGGCGCTATTTTGCAAGGTTACTTGGGTAAGTTAGAAGACGCAATTATTGAAAAAGGACGCCCTGGTGATTTAGTTACGGCTGCTGATAAAGCTTCAGAAGAGTTGATTTTAGAAATTTTGCGTTGCCACTTTCCCCAGCACTCCATCCTCGCTGAAGAATCAGGGAAATTAGGTAATCAACAGAATGAGTACCTCTGGGCAATAGATCCTCTCGATGGCACAACCAATTACGCTCATCAATACCCTTTTTTCGCCGTTTCCATCGGGCTGTTAATTAATGGCGTTCCCCAAGTTGGTGTAATTTATGACCCATTTCACAATGAGCTATTCCGGGCTGCTGCTGGCTTAGGGGCAACGCGTAACCGTCAGCCTATCAAGGTTTCAGTAACATCTGAACTAAATAAAAGCCTACTAGTAACAGGATTTGCCTACGATCGCCGCGAAACTTCTGATAATAACTATGCTGAATTTAGTCATCTCACCCATCTTACCCAAGGAGTTAGACGTAGCGGTTCGGCATCGCTAGATTTGGCTTATGTTGCCTGTGGACGTGTCGATGGTTACTGGGAACGGGGACTTTCTCCTTGGGATATTGCTGCTGGGATAATTTTGGTACAAGAAGCCGGGGGCAAAATCACCGCCTACGATGGCACTACTGTCAAAATTGAGTCTGGTAGAATTCTTGCTACAAATAGTTATATTCACGACTCCCTCAGTCACGAACTTTTACGGGTTCCACCACTGTCAGCTTGGGTGTAGCAAATGGGGGCTTTCTCTACGACTTTGGGTACACTAAAAGCAATCTAACTGCTCCTTTGGTGCAAAAACTCTATATGTCTTTCAAAATAGATCGTGGACTATTTAAATATGATTTCATAGATCATCACGCAGTGCTGTGCGTTCCAGTTGATGCCGATGTCAAAGAGATTCGCAAACGCTATCTCCAAGTTGCTCGTCGTTTGCACCCAGACAGTAGTCTTACTGAAACTGCTGCTCAAAAACATCTCGGTAACGAATTGTTATCAAAGCTAGTTAACCCAGCTTACGAAAAACTTGCTAGCGATCGCACTCGCACTGAATATATTCTAATTTTGTCGCAAATTGGCAAGCGTCTGGTACAAGAGTCTACTTCGGTAACTCTAAACACCGACTTGGCTAAACAGTTAGTTGAGGCAGCTAATGTCGATCATTTTTATAAAACTGCGATCGCAAAACTAGCCCAAACTCAATATGATTCTTTAGAACAAGCACTGCAAGTCATTGCCCAAGCCAGTGAGTTGAATTTAGTGTATTTAATGCGGAGCGCAGGTAAAGCATCCGCAGCGCCACCACCTGCTCAACCCAAAGTCCAATCAGGTACGCCTCAGCCAAATGCACTAAAAAATACACCAGCAGCACCACCGCCACCAAAAGAAGACTTGATTGTAGAACAGTATATTCGTCGCGCTCAATCTTTGATTGACAAAAACCAATTTGCCCCAGCCAAAGTAGAGTTGCAAGAGGCCCTGAAGCTAGAACCAAAGAATAGTCGCTGTCATAGCTTAATTGCAATGGTGTATTTGAAGCAAAATCAGCTAAAAATGGCCAAAATCCACTTTGACAACGCTCTCAAATTAGATCCCAGTGACGAAACGGCTCTGCAATGGAAACCTAAAATAGATAAGGCTTTAGGACAACAACCTAGCGATCAGAAGGTGACTTCATCCCCCAATAATGGAGATAAGCAACCAGATAAATCTGGTAGTGGTTTGTTCGGTGGTTTGTTTGGTGGGAAGAAAAAATAATGGTGTATCAACCAGCAGCGGGAGCCAGGGATTTATTGCCCTTGGATGTGGAGAAAAAACGCTGGATTGAAGATCGGTTACAGCAGGTGTTTCATCGTTGGGGATATCACAGGATTATCACCTCGACTTTAGAGCGGATGGATACCCTGATGGCAGGGGAAGCAATCCAGCGTCAGATGGTGATTCAACTACAACAAAATGGCGAAGATGATGAATTGGGGCTACGTCCAGAATTAACAGCATCTATTGCTCGTACTGTTGTGACTCGGATGGCTGGTGTCACTTATCCACAACGGTTGTATTACAACGCCAATGTGTTTCGTCGCACTTGGGAAAGTAGGCATAATCGCCAGCAAGAGTTTTATCAAGCTGGGGTGGAGTTGTTAGGTACTGGCGGATTGTTGGCGAATGCGGAAGTCCTGCTGTTAGTGGCAGATTGTTTGGCAGCATTGGGTTTGCAGGGATGGCATTTAATTTTGGGTGAAGCGGGAATTACCCGATCGCTCCTGAGTGCCTTTCCTGCTAATTTACAGGATCGAGTTCGCAGTGCGATCGCTCATCTTGACCGCATTACCATAGATAATTTACCCCTAAGTGACAAACTGCGCGATCGCGCCCAAATCATCATGGATTTGCGTGGATCAAGTGCAGACGTGTTGCAAAAAGTTAGTAATTTGGATTTAGATGAAGAACAGCGAGAGGCAGTGAATAACCTCAAATCCCTAGTAGAATTACTAGAATCAGAGAAAAAATTTCCGTTAATCCTCGACCTCAGCCTGATCCAAACTATAGACTACTACACTGGTATTGTATTTGAGGTTGTCAACGATACCGAATCCCAAGCCAGAGTTTTAGGGCGCGGTGGTCGCTATGACCAGCTTTTGGGGCTATATCATCCTCAAGGAGAAAACATTCCCGGAATTGGTTTTGGACTAAGTATCGAAGATTTATACCAAGTTCTGTTGTCTACTCAGCAATTACCACAAGAAACTCCAGCAACTAACTGGTTGGTAGTACCAGAGACAGCTAGTGCTAACGCCGCCGCCTTTGTCTACGCACAAAAACTCAGAGATTCTACTGATTTGGTGCGAGTAGAAATTGACTTGGGGGGAAGAGATGCAGAGGCGATTCGCCAATATGCAAGCGATCGCGGCATTGCCCAAATTGCCTGGATCAAAGCTGATAGTTCACCAAAAATAGAACGATTGCGTTAAGTAAGTTGGGCATTGGGCAAAAGGGGCAGAGGGGTAGCTCACAGGTGTAGGTATTTAACAAATGTGGCTGAAATAGGGTTTTTCCGTTGGTTGAGAACTCAAATGTTAATTTCTGATTTCCCACCCAAGAACGAAATTTCGTTATTTGAACCACGTTTAGAACTCTGTTTGAGAGTACCCACTCATGCACAAATAAAAAACCTACACCTGTCAGCAGAGGGGTAGAGGGGAAAGAACTTATAGAAGAACTTTCCCCTGCTCCCCTGCTCCCCTGCTCCCCTGCTCCCCTGCTCCCCTGCTAGGCTAGAAATAGCCGATACAGAAAAGAGGGAATCGAGAACATGCCGCATACAATTGTTACAGAAGTCTGTGAAGGCGTTGCAGACTGCGTAGATGCCTGTCCAGTAGCTTGTATTCATGATGGCCCAGGCAAAAACACCAAGGGAACTGATTGGTACTGGATTGATTTTGCCACTTGCATCGACTGTGGCATCTGTCTCCAAGTTTGCCCTGTAGAAGGGGCAATTCTTCCAGAAGAACGACCAGAGTTGCAAAAAACCCCACAATAGTCCATAGTCAACAGTCAATAGTTATGCTTGACTTGACTGTTGACCAATGACCAATGACAAATACTTTTCTACGAGAGGCTGCGCCAACGCCTTCTCTACGAGACGCTACGCGAACGCTCAGTACAAGTGACCAATGACAAATGACTATTTACTAGATGTTCAAAATGTTCACGCCGGATACATCAAAGATGTAGATATCCTGCAAGGTGTGAACTTTCAGGTTGCACCAGGGGAATTGGTGACAGTGATTGGTCCCAACGGTGCAGGTAAATCTACTTTGGCAAAAGCAATTTTTGGGCTTTTGATCCCCCACACAGGCACAATTACCTTCAAAGGTGAAAATATCGTGGGGCTAAAGTCCAATCAAATTGTCCAACGAGGAATGTGCTACGTACCGCAAATCGCCAATGTTTTCCCCTCTCTCAGTGTTGAAGAGAATTTGGAGATGGGTGCTTTTGTGCTTAACGTTCCCCTGAAACCAATTAAAGATAAAATATTTACTATGTTTCCTAGACTAAGCGATCGCCGTCGTCAACGCGCTGGTACTCTCTCTGGAGGAGAACGCCAGATGCTAGCGATGGGCAAAGCTTTGATGTTGGAACCTGGTTTGCTGATTTTAGATGAGCCATCTGCTGCTTTGTCGCCGATTTTGGTGACACAAGTGTTCGAGCAGATTAAACAAATTAATCAGACAGGTACTGCGATCGTATTAGTAGAACAAAATGCCCGTAAAGCTTTAGAGATGGCTAATCGTGGATATGTATTAGAATCGGGACGTGATGCGATCTCCGGTCCTGGTGAAGAATTGTTGAATGACCCGAAAGTGGGTGAGCTATATCTGGGAGCAGGTAAGAGACATTAACCCTTTTAAATCACTCTTGCCCCATTCAACATAATACCAGCTTAATATCGGAGCTTCACCAGTCTATAGCGATGACTAGGTTGGGCTGCGCCGACGCTATCTATAACTAATACAAAAACCATAACACTACCTGCCACTGCCGCGACCGTCGTTTTCGATGCTCAAAGAATTCTCCCTAATAATCCGTTTCTAATCACATCTACAGCTAGTCGAGAGGCAAAACAGGACATTCATTCAGGAAAAACTGACTAAAACGTAAATTACCCGGATTTACCAAAATCCCCATTCGCAATTCGCAATGACGCTCTCTACGAGACGCTAAAAGCGTAGCTTGCTTCTCTGAAAGAGTACGCAGACTCGCTAACGCTGCGCTAACGCAATTCTGAATTACGTCATGGATGGGTATTTAGATCCCAACCATAAATCAATGTACGTGTATAGAAAAATACATTAGTAGAATTAAAGAATCTGGACGGACTATTTGCCGTCATAGCAGTTTTTATATTGGATTATATGGATGTGGAAGATTCCTACGAGTTAGTTGCCGAATTATTGCTACTAAGTCCTAACAAGCACCAGTACTACCAACAAGAACAAAGGGCGATGAGGCTAATTTTATCTGCATCCTAGTCCTTTTTGTAGCCCCGTAAGCTTGTACAGAGACGTAAAGGACAGAGAAAGAAACTCTCTGGATTCTCCGCGTCTCTGGGATTATTTTTATCTTGGGCGTCCCAATGTAGTGATATATAAAACAGCTTCATCAGCAGGAATACCCAAAACTTCATTTACTTGATCGTCAAAGAATCCACCGATACCACTGACACCTACATTCAGGTGCATTGCCGCTAAATTCAGGCGTTGTCCCAAATGACCGGCATCCATGTGCAAGTAACGGTAAACGCGATCGCCATATTGTGCGATCGCAGCTTTCAAATCGGCTGTATGAAATAACACTGCTGCCGCATCCCGCCCTAATTCTTGTCCTAAACAGAGAAAATGTAACTCTCGCCGAAAGTTTTTAAATCGGATTTGGCGTAATTCTTGGGCTTTGGGTGCGTAATAGTAACAACCCGCCTCCAGTCCTTTGACTCCGCAAACAGCAATGAATGTTTCGATTAAATTTAGATCGAAGTAGTCTGGAGAAATGTCTAAGCTTTGGTCGATGTAATTTTGCGGTTGGTAAGTAAAATCAAGTAAACTTTTCAATTCATCGAAGCTTAAATCATCACCATTGTAAGCGCGGGTAGAGCGTCGCTTATACATAGTGGTTTCCAGTTCTGATAGTTTTTGTCCCCAGTTTATAGGTACGGTGGTGGTGGGAATTTTTAAACAGAAAGGAAAATTGTATTTATCCTCTAAAGATTTTTCTTGTTTAATAGTTGGTAGATTAAGATTACCAGTTACACCTGGTTGGATCTGGGTGTGTCGATGGAAATATGTTAATAATTCGCCATCAGGGATTTGAGGATAACTGGTTTCAGTAGCGGAAGGTAAAGCAGTACATCCCAATGGTAAATTTTGATTAACATCTAACAAGTCTGCCAGAGGTAAGACAGCGATCGCACCTTCTTGTTGCGGATCGACATAAAGCAGATCGTTAACTGATTCATCTACAAAACCGCCGATTAAATGAGGGCGATAATCAGTAACCGCACCAGCTAACTCGATATTGCCCAACAGATGTCCCGTATCCAGAAAAATCCGACGGTAAGCCCGATCTTCATAGCGCCACGCAGAACGGTAGAAAACCGCAGTCACAATAATTGCTAATTGGGTATTTTCTAAAGAAGGATGCCAAAAACAAGCTGCTTGGAGAGTTTGCCAAACATCACTTTCCCAATAATGCATGAGAGAATGAGTTCGACACTGGTAGTTATATAGACCAGGCGGCAATAACAACGTACCACGGGAAACCACATACACCTCGGCAGGGTATAGTCCGCCTGCACTCGGAGCAGCGCGTAAATACACTGCACTACCCATAGAAGGCATTTTCGCCGTCAATCCATAACTGCGAAACAATAGCCGTGATAGTCTTTGCCACCATTGAGCATCTGGATTATTAGCATAAGCCTCTGCTTTTTCTTGGATATAGGGTTTGAGATCAAAAGTAGAGCCAATTTTGTACTCTTTAAAGGGCACTGGCTGTTTAGTCCAGTCTAATCGCTGACTTTTGGAAGCGAGAGTCTCAGGGTTGTATTTAGTCCGTTCGTGATAATGCTGGGCAATTGATTGGTGTAATTCTGGCATAGTACTTTTAATATCCTTGGGGCATCCTTTTCTTGATCTTGGCATTCATTAGCCTCATTATTTCGTGTCAATTGGTACAATCCTCAGAGTCATAAAGTGGTAAACGGTAACAATTGAATTAGTTATTTGTCATTTGTCATTTGTCATTGGTTATTAATTCTTCTCCCTCACTCCCTACTCCCCCGCTCCCCATCTTCTTTCGCAGTACCATATAAACGCAAAACTATCTAAGCCTGGATGTGCAATGATGCCTGTACGTCAAACTTTATCAAAGCCTGATATCCAAGTTTCTTATTTAGAATGGAATCAAGGTCAGGAGCCTTTACTGCTGTTACATGGCTTAGGCGATCATGCTCTGGTATGGTCTAGTTTAGGAGATTACTTGGCGGCGGATTACCACATAGTTGCGCCAGATATGCGCGGACATGGCCAAAGTAGTAAACCAGAGATAGATTATAGCTTTGAGAGTGCGATCGCAGACCTTGAAGCACTCATGGATAATCTTGGATGGACTTTTGCCCATATTGTAAGTCACTCATGGACAGGAAAATTAGCCGCCATCTGGGCAAGACAAAACCCAAAGCGTTTACGGAGTATAATTCTCGTCGATCCGATTTTTATCTGGAAAATGCCCAGTCTTTTCAGGGTAACTTTCCCAATGTTATATCGTTTCTTGCCTTTTCTTAAAAGCATGGGCCCTTTTGTCAGCCACGAAGAAGCGGAACAACAAGCACGGCAATTAAAGCAATATCAAGGATGGAGTTCCTTACAGCAGCAAGTCTTTCAAGCAGGAATAGAACAAAAACCCAATGGAAGTTGGGGCAGCAAATTTACCATAGCCGCCCGCAACGGAATTTTTGAAGCAGTAATGCAAGTGCCGGGTTTTACAATTCCCCTTGACACCCCTGCTCTATTCGTCCAGCCAAAACAAGGACTGAACCGTCAAAATTGGCAAATTCAACCCTACAAAACTTATCTTCAAAACTTACGTATCTGCCAAGTTCCCGGCAATCATTGGCCGTTTTTGACACAACCAGAGGCATTTAACCAAACTGTGGCAGCTTTCTTGGCAGAACATAGATCAAAAATCTCATGATTATTTAGACGGGATTAGTCATACAGCAACAGAAGAATTAATAGGAGCGATGTCTAGGGGAATTGTGCATTAGGAATTGGGCACTTGTACTGAGTTTCGACTGCGCTCAACTGCCGCGAACGCGAACAGCGTCTCGTAGAGAAGCCGTTGGCGCAGCCTCTCGTAGAGAAGTATTGGGCATAAGAGGCAGAGGTGCAGAGGGGAAAACTTACTGCAATTTCTCCCCTGCTCCCCTGCTCCCCTGCTCCCCTGCTCCCCCGCTCCCCTGCTCCCCTGCTCCCCTGCTCCCCTGCTTCTCCACTCCACACTCCCCTGTCATGAGCCTTTGTATCAACCCTGTTTGCCCTAAACCAAATCACCCGAATAATCATCAAAACCGCTTTTGTCAAAGTTGTGGTTCCCATCTAGAATTGCTAGGGCGTTATCGAGTGACGTGCCTATTGAGTGACAAAACAGGTTTTAGTAAAATTTATGAGGCATACGAGCAAGATACCCCCCAAATTCTCAAGATACTCAAAGAGGATTTATCAGGCGACGCCAAAGCAGTAGAACTATTTCAGCAAGAAGTAACAGTGTTGGGACAATTCAAGCATCCCGGAATTCCCAAAGAAGATAGTTACTTCCAGTATCAAACCCGAAATGGTTTAGTGTTGCATTGCATTGCAATGGAAAAAATCGATGGCTACAACTTAGAACAGTGGCTACAGCAGCAAAATAGCCCCATATCCCAAGAACAAGCCATAGACTGGTTAAGACAATTGATAGAAATTTTAGATGTAGTACATAGCAAACAGTACCTACATCGAGATATTAAGCCATCTAACATCATGATTAGATCCCCCCTTGAGCAGGGTTGGGGGAATCTAGTACTGATTGATTTTGGCACCGCCAGTGAAATTAATAAAACCTACCAAGACCAACTAAGCAACGGCGACAAGATGACAGCACTGATGTCATCTGGCTACAGCGCCCCAGAACAAATGAATGGTCAAGCAGTAGCGCAGTCAGATTTCTTTGCTTTGGGACGCACTTTTGTATTTTTGCTGACAGGACACCATCCTTTGGAGATGTATGATGTCCAGCAAAATTTATTGCACTGGCAAAATCATGCTACCCATATTTCACCCTTACTATTGAATTTAATTGATTGGCTAACAGCGTCAGATATAGAAAAACGTCCTGCCAATACTCAAGAAATTTTGCATTCTCTAGAAGAAATCGAAACTCAATTAACAGATACGACTTCGATAAATAGTAATATCTTAGAAGCTTCTAACCTGGAACATTTACCTGTAGATATTAATAATAACTCCTTTCCTCCAAATAAGCAGTCAGAAAAAGTGCCACCGTTGGCATTTTTTGCAGTTCTACTAGTAGTATTAGCATTACTTAGTATAGTGGCTTTAGCAACGCGAAAATCAGATTTATTTGAAACCTCTTATTACAGACAATATTCAGAGAGAAAAGGTAATATTGATTACTTTTCTTATCAAGAAGGTAGGGATAGTCAGGGAAGGATTGCTGAGTTTAATATAGCAGTTTTATCACTAAAATATAAATGGCTTTTAGATAGCAATTTTCAAATTAAATACAATGATGAAATTATTAGTGTTGACCTTTTGAAGTTGAACTTAGAACAAGAAGGTATAGAGAAGATAATGGAATCTCCCAGTGAGATTATCTCTGTCGGTACAGCTTCTTGTAAAGGCGATAGATCAGTTCAAGAACGTGTAGCTTTAGAACGTTCTAAACAAATACAACTTTTGGTTAAAAAATTATTTATTAATACACCAAGTGTCAAAAGTTATCGCTTATTGAATTTGGGCCAATTTCAACGCAGTGATTGTCAGGCAAATCAGGATTTAACGACATATCAGACAAGTGTGATAATTATTGGTGTTAAAAGAGAATCATCAGGTGTCATTCTTGACGAGGCATTACGGAATAGGTTAGAAAAGAAGCCTTTTGCTGATTTTAAATTAGAAGATTATTCTTTGGGATCTGCACAGGAGTTTAAGACTATACCGAGCAATTTATAAAATCTCTAGCAAAGTACAATCAGTACAGAGGCATATCTCTTATGGCTAGGACAGGAGATATCAGCACCAAGTGATCAATCAGCCCTATAAACAAACAACTTTCGCCTGTTTGGGATGAACCCGCTACCTACTGATTTGTCTTTGTTGAGAAATTACTAGTAGCGTCTTCCAGACTAACTAGGACGGTTATTCGCACCGTGAGTTTTTAGGATAATTTGTCAAAATAAAAGATAACTGGAGGTTCAAAATATGAAATTTTCAATCCAATCACTTTACGCCTGGTATCGCAGTGTGCTTCGTAACCCCAAATACCGTTGGTGGGTAATTTTAGGAACGTTGGTTTATTTAGTCAGCCCATTTGATATTCTCCCAGATTTTATACCCGTTGCGGGACAGATTGATGATGTTTTCCTTTTGACTCTGCTAGTTAGTGAAGTGTCTGGGCTAGTAATTGAAGGCTGGAAAGCTCGTAAGGGTGAGGTGGGTGCTGAAGCACCTAATACTACTGAGGGTTCTACCTCTAGTGGAAGCACCATTGATGTTGATGCTGTTTCTGTTAAGTAGCTTTAATAAAACCCCTGCTTTTGGAGTCTTAGGTGGGGGATATTTTTTTTCAACGCAAAGGGGCGCAAAGGGAAGCGCGGAGGTTCGCGGAGGATGAGAGTGAGTGAGAGGAGGAGTTAGAGGTTGTTGGCTACGCGTTTGATGCCTTCTCTGAGGTGGAGGACGTTAAAGTTGAGGAGAAGACCTAGTTTGCAGTTTGCTAGTTTGAGATAGGTTAGGAGTTGAACGGAGTGAATTGAGTGGAAGGATTCTACAGATTTAATCTCTACAATTACTTGGTTTTCGACAATCAAATCTAATCGATAGACGCATTCTAATTTCACTTCTTGATAAACTAAGGGCAGTGGAATTTGTTTACCAACATTCAACCCGGCCTTCTTCAACTCATAATCCCAGCACTCCTCATAAGCCGACTCCAACAAACCAGGCCCCAAAGCAGTATGCACTTTCATCGCACAACCAATAATCAACCCACTCAACTCATTCTCTCTCATCCTCTGCGCTTCCCTTTGCGCCCCTCTGCGTTTAAAAATCCTTCACAAATTCCGTCAAGAACCTGAATGCCTTCAAAATGTAACTAGCGCAATCTCTAGGTGAAGTATTGTAAAACGATCGCCAAGCACTCGCTTTATCCTCATCATAGCGATCGCTGCGATGAGCATGATTTTCCAGCCACGCCAATCGCACTGCATGGCCGATTAACACATCCAACACTATATATTCTTCAATTTGCAGCTTAGGATTATTGGCAGCGATCGCAGCTAATTCGATTAATGCTTCAATATTTACTTGACGATATTCTGGAGCTTCAATTTTATTCAGCAAATGCTCAACTAACAGAGCAAAATTCCTTTCCCCCGCTGTCATTTCCGACAGCATTATCTCGCTATCTAAACGATTGCGGCGCTCTAGTTTATCGCCAATTACTAGACCCTTGCAATGTTGCATTAATAGCCAAACTTGCTTAAAAAATTCTTTTGGTACGCGTCCCGTCGCACCCTCGGCTTGGCGAAACCGTCGCCAACCGCCCGGCGGAACTTCTATCCCTTCGGCGATTCCTGGTAATACTACCCAAGCAATATCACTTTCTTTTTGTTTGACATGCAGTGATTCTTGCTGGCGCAACAGGTTACTCATGCCAGTATATCCAGTTAATACCTGACGCAACCGCACTTTGACTTCAAAGGGTGAAAGTTGCATTAAGTGATCGTAAGCTTCATCTTGAGTGACATGCAATTCCCGCGCTAGTTCGCTGGTTATCAACAGGATGAGATAGCCGACTCTCAGCGTTAAAAGTCCCTGAAATAGTTCGGGTTCTGAGCGAATTAAGATGCCAACATAGATTAAAATCTCTTGAGTAAGGACGCGATCGCGGATATCTTCACGACAAAAATGGTTAATTTTATCGGCAATTTCATCGTGGGACATGGGTACGCTAATTAAAGACGCTTCGCTGTAAGCTTTACCCACAGCAATTTGCTTGCCCCGTACCAAAATACTCGTTACTGCATCTGATAGGCTGATATCAACCATTTGGCGTAACCCCGCAGCCCGACGCACTACTGCCCAAATACCTAAATCTCCAGCTTTTGTATAAACTTCATCGAGCAAATCGCCTACTGTGACAGGATATCCTGGGCCGCCATATCCTGTATCAAATTTCATTCCCTGCAAGCGAGTTAAAGTTTGCAGTAACTCAATTTGCTCATAGATATTCTCAGATGAGCGCAAATGAGAAAGTAATAGCCCAAAGTTGGTTTCACACTCCATTTGAAATTCTTGGGTATGCCCTAAGCGCCAGTTTTTCTCAGGATGATAAGCTAAATAATAGCAACGTGGGCTAGCATTTTTCACTGGCGATCGCGAAAATTCTGCATTGGGTAGAAAATCAATTCTTTGGATTCCGGCTGTCAGCATTAACTGATTTAGTCGCCCTAATTTCACTCGCACACCGTTACAAACACCATCTTTCAGTTCTTGCATTAGTTCTAGTAATGCTTCCGAACCGGCTTCTAACATGGTGTGCGTCAACATTAAAGTCAAGGTAGGACGCCCTAAGTCGCTCCAATATTTTTGGATGTAAGCTAGTTCGCTTCTAATTTGATCCAGCAGAAAATGGTAATCAAGGGTTAAGTAAAACTGTTGAGAGTCTGAGAATGAAGGCAAAAATACAATTGTTTCACCGCTAATCCGAAAGATTCTAGACGTTGTTAAACTTCGCAGCCGCCGCACTGGCCGTCCAGTTAAACCAAGTTTATCGTTACGTCCGATTTGAGTATAAATAGCTGAAAATTCTCCAGCTTTTCTCACTTGAATCGGTTCTACTTGAGTAGGCGTTTGTGCTTCAATTCCGTGAACTTCTAGTTTCGTCTGTAAATCTTCATCTTCTGCCAATAAAGCAATTTGTACCAAAGATTCGCGCTGTTTGCCCACACATAAATGTCTTCCCAAAGGGTCGATATCACCAACCGCCAGTAAACCTTCACTCAACATTTCACCGAGAAAATATAAACTCTGCGCCCACACCAAAGGAATATTTTCATTGGGCAAACGTGCTTGCGTTTGAGGTGCTAACTTTTCTGCTTCTATATTTTCTGCGGGAACATAATAAAGTTCTGGCAATAAACGCAAATCATCTTGTTCTATGAGTAATGATTCTAAAAGTTTTTGGTATTTTATAACTTGTTCTTGTTCACCGCGAAATAATCCATCTAGAACTAAATAAGTGAAAAATAGCGGCCATTCGCATTCAATATGCTCAAATTGTTTGAGTTCCCACGGTTCGTAGTGCAAGCGCTGATTATCTTCTAAAACGGTTTGGTGTCCATCACGCAGAAAGCGTTTGCAGCCATATTTACCTGCGAGTTTATTGATAACATCGTTTAGAGTGCGATCGCGTAACTCCAAATCTTCCACTGCAAAGGCAGGATAACTAATAATACTTAACAGCGCCGCATCAATTTCTTTAGAACCAGATTCCCTCGGTAATAAGGATTCTAAAGTAATCCGGGCGCGGGCGATTTCATCTGGTAGCACATGAATTACCGATGCTTGACTACCATGCACACCAAACAAATCCAGTCCGTTGATAGCTTCTAAAGCAGCTTTTGCCATGCCTACAGAACTGGCATTTAATTCAGCACTACCACGGTTAATTTTATTCCCACGTTCCCAAATGCCGTAATCTGGTGTGCGGTAAGCTCGTCCAATGTAGTAAACTAAATTTTGGACGAAATTCACTTCATCAATGCTATAAATTATTGGCAATCCGGCTGCCGTCATTTGCGCCAACATCAGCAAAAATATAGATGTGGCATCAAGTTGCAAATGTCCCCATTCATCATCACCAACAACAATGTCACCGGTTGCGGTATTATATTTGGCGTGTAGTCCATCCAGTAGCGACTGAGTATGTTTAAATGTCTCTACTTTATGAGCCTGTCGCATCATTGCAAAGAGCAACCCGCGCATCAGTTTGATCACACTGTGTTCTAGTTCATAGGTACGTCCTTTGTCGTCGTCAATCTTGCGGTATGCAAGTCCTAAACCCCAAACTGCTAAAATGCTATAAACGTTGTCTCGCACCCAGGCATCTGTATAATCGCCGTGGGCTGTAATCGCCGTGCTTGCAGGTAGTAAACCCGTAATTGGATTTTGACGAGTCAGGATGATTGTTTTGATTTGCTGGTAGTAATAGTCCAGGCGAGTTAGCAATTTGGTAGATGTTTTCATGGTTTGGTTTAGAACTACTTGCAGAATTTCACCCCTTAAAGGAGTGGATTTCTTGCATTTGGGGAATGGGACATGGAGATGGGATTCCGTACCGTAGGGCATACAGAAACGTTAATCTTCTCTAGAAATACGATCTCTGCGTGAGTGGAATAATATCGTGTCCGGTTAAAGACTTATCATTAAGACCGCAGAGGTGAGGGCTTTTTGGGCTTTGTGCATAGATTCGGGAATTATAACTAATTAGCCGGACATAATCTCAGTGGTGGGATGATGTCAAAAAATCAAGAGTGTCTAACTCCGAAGGATGAGCTTATGCTAGTCTAAACTAAATCACTACTCCGAGGTTATGCTTATGCTGGTATAAACTAAATCATTTTTTTTAAAAAAATATTTATTTAATAAATATAATTTTAATGTAGATATGTTTTAAAATTGATGTGCTTGTGTTAAACATTCATTCAGCAGCTAATTGCACTTAAGAAAGGGAGGCTATCCTCAACCCAATCAAGTTTGCTAAAAACTAGGGTTTATGCACTTTACAAATAAATCATCTTGTGCATTCACATCAAGACCTCGGTTCAGCCTTTTACAAAGCATATTTTGTTAGTTGCGTAGGCGAGCATTTACCGCAGGCATCGCAAAAATCTACCTAGAAGCCTTGAAAAGCATAGTTGCTATTTTGGCTTATCTGTCAATGCTTAAGTCATAAAAAATTAATCGATTTATTTACATAATAAATATCCTAGTTTGCTTTATTACACCCTAAGGTATTTACTAAATAATAGTTTCAGGAAAAATTGTTATTTCACTTACTAACATAAATAATTGCAGCACTGATTTAAACTAGTATTAGCTTGAAAAAACTAAATTGTTGTTGCTGTTCTGAATGAATCAGGTAATTACGATTTTATCCAAAATGGCAGCAGATAGAACCAAGGGCATGAATATATAAAGAAATTAAAAGTTTTTTACCCAATATCTTGTTCAGTTTCTGGAAAGAGAAATATTAATCTTAAATAGGAGTAACACAATGAAAACAGTTGGGATGTATCGTCGAGCTTATCCGAGAGTATCAGAAACTTTTATCGGAGAACAAGCCCATAACTTACAAACATACAAACCGTTATTTCTTACTTGTAAGCTATTAGAAGAAATTCCTTTTGACAATATTGCTATTAGTAATAATGATCAATGGAAAATTAAGCAACTATTTCATATAATTTCTGCTTCACCAAATATGTTTGGCAACGAGGCTGAACTAAAAAATCTAAAATTAATTCACGGGCATTTTGGGCCAGATGGTATTTACGCAATGCGATTGGCAGAAAAACTAAATATTCCTTTCATCGTTACATTTTACGGGTTTGATATTACAGTTTCACGTCGCTCTATGTGGCTGTCAGGTAATCCAGCATTCTATCAATTTCTTTTGCATGAAGAAGAATTAAAACAAAAAGCGTCTAAATTTATTGCTTTTTCTAGTTTCTTGTATAAAAAGATGATTGAATATGGTTATCCTGAAGATAAAATTGTTAAACTAAATAGTGGTATAGATTTAAAAAAATTTGCTCCAGCCAGTGAATCAAAAGGTGAAAGATATATTTTATGTGTAGGCAGACATACTGAAAAAAAAGGAATTGATACCCTATTAAAAGCCTTTGCCCGGATTGCCAGTAAGCATCCAGATGTGTCAATTATCCAAATTGGAAATGGCACAATGACTGAAAAATTCAAAACTCTAGCAGATGAGCTTGGTATTAGTAATAGAGTCAATTTTATGGGGGCAAAACCTTATGAAGTGATTCAAAAAACTATGAGAAATGCAGAAATATTTTCTCTACCCAGTCAAACAGCAAAAAACGGTGATAGTGAAGGTTTACCGCTTTCAATATTGGAAGCCGCCGCTTCTGGTTTACCAATAGCTTCTACCTGGCATAGCGCTATCCCTGATGCTATTTTAGATGGAGAAACTGGCTTTTTAGTTGATGAAAAAGACGATCAAGCTCTCGCGGAAAAATTAGATATTCTTTTGTCTGACCGGGCTTTAGCTAAAAGTATGGGTAAAAAAGGACGAGAGTTTATTTGCGAAAATTTTGATATTCACAAGCAAACTGCCAAGCTAGAAGCTATTTATGATTTAGTAGTCAGTTAACGACACTCAAGTAAGAGTATCTTAATTTAGATTACTGAACCTGAAGCATTTGTAAATACGCAGAAGTTTTCTAATCCCTTGTTTGGAGACCACTCTCCTTTTTTTAGCCATCCATATAGTTATTTATTCGCGATCGCTAGTTCTCACAGATTATTATTGACTACGATCGCAGAATAATTCCGCCAAAAAAAATCAAGGTAGCAAGCTAAAAATTTATATAAAGCTACTAAAGATATAAAATTTTCTCAGCATCTACCGGACAGCGCTGTTCCAGGTTAGGATGATGACTAGCAATGCTTTGATTTAGCTATCGATATTGAATTGTTGAAATTTTATGGGCAATAGTCCACAAGATGGCAGTATCAACCTCCTCTGAGCTGTGGTGAGGAAGTCTCCCAGCGCGGGGGAGACTTTGGAGATATATATGATGCTCACACAAGATATTCGTGATTTTTTGGCTGATACTACCGATTTAAACCAGTTGAAATGGGATTTAAATCGCTTGCAACCTGTGGATGTGGGAGAATACATTACACAATTGCCCGAACAACAACGGGCGATCGCATTTCGTTTACTTAATAAAGCTCAGGCAATTGATGTATTTGAATATCTGCCGACAGAAGTGCAAGAAGAACTAATTAATTCTCTGCATGATGTCCAGGTAGTGCAACTTGTAGAAGCCATGAGTCCCGACGAACGGGCAGAATTATTTGATGAACTACCTGCTGGGGTAATCAAACGGCTATTGCAAGAACTGAGTCCAGAACAAAGACAAGCAACAGCAACAATTCTCGGCTATCCAGAAGGTACTGCTGGGCGAGTGATGACAACTGAATATGTCCGATTACGGCAGGGATTGACCGTAGGCGAAGCCTTGAGCAAAATCCGCCGTCAGGACGAAGACAAGGAGTCGATTTACTATGCTTACGTCACAGATGATAATCGGACGCTGGTAAGAGTAGTTTCACTACGTCAATTGCTGTTTACCTTTCCCGATGTTTTCATCAAGGATATTGCTAGCGATCGTGTCATCAAAGTGAAAACTGAAACTCCCCAAGAAGAAGTGGCGCGAATCATGCAGCGCTACGACTTAATCGCTATTCCTGTAGTTGACCGAGAAGACCGATTGGTGGGCATTGTCACCATTGATGATGTCATGGATATTTTGGAAGAGGAAGCCACAGAAGATATCCAAAAACTGGGGGGTGTCAGTGGTGATGAAGCAGCTTTATCCTCTCCCTTACTCACCATTCGCAATCGCTTACCTTGGCTATTAGGGATCATGGCCATGTATATTGGTGCAGCCAGTGCGATCGCGCCTTTTCAATCTGTAATTGCCGCAGTGCCAGTTCTAGCAGTAATCATGCCAATTTTTTCTAACACTGGTGGTACTGTTGGTATTCAATCATTAACAGTAACAATTCGCGGCTTGGGAGTGGGAGAGGTAACACCCAAAGATACCTTAAAAATTCTTCGCAAGGAACTTCTAGCTGGTTTAGGTACAGCTCTGGCTTTAGCCACAACGATGATCCTGCTTTCCTTAATTTGGGCGCGACCTCAAGAGCGATGGGTGGCTTTAATTGCCGGAATGGTCATGGCAACTAATACAATTGTGGCTGTTACGCTCGGCACTTTACTACCAATGGCTTTGAAACGACTCAAGCTTGACCCTGCCTTGGTTAGTGGCCCGTTAGTGACTACAATGCTAGATACAATCGGGTTTTTAACGTTCCTCAGCCTAATTTCTCTAGCTTTAAACGTTTTCCATTTACCAACATGAAGGGATTGGGTATTGGGAATTGAGTACAAGAGGCAGAGGGGCAGAGGGGCAAAAAGGCAGAGGGGAAAGACTTACTGCTACTTCTCCCCTGCTCCCCCGCTCCCCTGCTCCCCCGCTCCCCCGCTCCCCTTGTCCCAACTTTCCAAATTCTATGCCTACTACTACCTGGAATCGTCATCACATTCTTTCTCTAGCTGACTTCACTACTACTGAATACGATACAGTTTTGCAAACTGCTGCCAGTTTTCAAGAGGTGCTATCACGGCGGACAAAGAAAGTACCAACCTTGCAGGGACAGGTGGTGGCGAATTTATTCTTTGAATCGTCTACCCGCACCCGCAGCAGTTTTGAACTTGCTGCCAAACGCTTAAGTGCAGATACACTGAACTTCGCCGCCGCCACATCTTCTATGACCAAGGGAGAAACAATTCTCGACACGGCGAAAACCTATTTGGCGATGGGAACTGATATTATGGTAGTTCGCCATCGAGAGGCTGGAGTACCGAATGCGATCGCGGCTGAAATGGATCGTCTAGGTGTACGAGTTAGCGTCCTCAATGCTGGTGATGGTCAACATGAGCATCCTTCCCAAGCACTGCTAGATTTATTCACCATAACTACTCTAATTGACCCAGATCATCCCCGACTAGAACTTTTAAAGGGGAAAAAAATTGCCATTGTTGGGGATATTCTCCATTCTCGTGTGGCGCGATCGAATATTTGGAGTTTAATTGCCAGTGGTGCCGAAGTACATTTGGCAGCACCACCAACCCTCTTACCTAAATTATTTGCCGAGTTTATCTCGGAGGAAGTAGAAGGCAGGAGTCAGGAAGTCACTGAGCGACTTGCCTTGAGCGAAGTCGAAAGGAGTCGAAGTGAGTCAGAAGTCAGAAGTAATTCCCCCAATCCCCAACTTTTTCTACATTGGCAGCTAGAACCAGCTTTGCAAAATGCAGATTTTGTCATGACTTTACGTCTGCAAAAGGAACGGATGACGGCTCATTTATTACCAAGTTTGCGAGAATATCATCAACTATTTGGTATTACACGCACAAAACTGCAACTTTGTAAACCTAACGTCAAAGTTTTGCATCCAGGCCCAGTTAATCGTGGTGTTGAAATTAGTTCTGAATTGATGGATGACCCAGAATTTAGTCTCATTCAATCACAAGTTACCAGCGGTGTCGCGGTTCGGATGGCGCTTTTGTACCTATTAGGTAGCGGCAAGGCTTAATATAATCTCAGTTTGAAATTTACTCCCATCGGACTATCTAACGGAAGAATACCTAGTCTCATCGAACTTATATATTCCTCCGATCGCATGAGGACAGAATCCTATAATCTTGACACACTGGTATCGTAGAAGATCAGAATTTCATGACTTCTAGAAGTGTCGGAGGTAAAATATGAAACGAATTTTTTTGACGGCAGCAGCCTTACTCAGCACGCTATCTTTAGCTGCTCCCATTCCCGTCAAAGCAGAAAATTCCGCCCCTGTCCGCCGCTTGTTGGAAACTAGAGAATGTTCCGGATGCAATCTAGTAGGAGCTAACCTCAAAGGCGCTCATCTAATCGGTGTTGACTTGAGAAATGCAAATTTAAAAGGAGCCAACCTCGAAGGTGCTAACTTAGAAGGTGCAGATTTAACTGGTGCCAATTTGAAGTCTGCTAATCTTACAGATGCCTTTGTCAATGGTACTAGCCTAAATAATGCTAATCTTACCAACGTTGATTTGAGTAATGCTCATTTATATAATACTGACGTAAATGGCGCCGTTTTGGCTAATATTGATTTAACTGGTGCTGATGTCTTTAACACTGACATTAGCGTAGGTGGTGAATATTAATGATCGCTCATTATACAAAAGTAATGAGTTAAGAGTTTAACTTAACTCCTAACTCTCTACTTTTTAACTTTTACTCACCAGTAATGGACAGTTCATTAACCCAGATTTTCGGGCAAACTCCCCCTGGCGTTAACTCTGGCTCTTTTTCTACATAAATAATCGACTTTAAAAGTTCCAAGAAATCGCCAGCAACAGTTGCTGACTCAATACTCGTCTTTACACCCTTATTAACTAGCCAACCATCAAACGGCAAAGAAAAGGAACCTTGCAAAGATTTAACTCCAGCATGGAGCGCCTGTAAATCATCGATAAAAATCACATTTTCAGCAGTTTCTAAGCTCAACTCTTGCTCAGGAGTTGCTGTTGAAAATACGTGATAAAAATTGGGGCTGACGCTGACTTTTGCACCAATACTAGCATTACCAGTTGGCTGGGCATTTAACCTTTTAGCAGTGCCAGCACTATGGAGAAATCCTGTTAAAACGCCATTTTCAATCAGCGAAATTTGACGAGTGGGAGTTCCTTCACCATCAAAAGTTTCTGCACCTACGTTAGCTGGGTGCAATGCATCATCGTAGACTGAAAGTAGAGGAGAAGCAATTTCCTTACCTAAATCATTAGGAGTAGATAGACTTTGATTGTCTAAAATACTTTGGGCATTGAATAAGTTAGAAAAAGCACCCAACAGACTTAAGAAAGCTTCCGGTGAGAAAACAACTCGATATTTACCAGTTTTGATTTTTTCATAATTCAAGTGACTGATAGTTTTATCGGCGGTTTCTTTGATGCAACCATGAATATCTAGATTATCTAAACTTTGGTTGATTCTATAAGCGCCTGCACTGCGCGGTTTTTTCCCTTCTTCCTCAGTTTTACTGTAAAGATAAACTGATGACAAAGAGTGAGATTCAGTTCTTACTGCACCATCGCTATTGAGATAAAATCTGTCAATATCTCTTTGAGACAAACCATTATAAGGTACACCTTTAATTGCTGGGTGAGCTGCCAGTAATTCTTTTTCAGCTACCAACAATTTTTCTATGAGTTCAGCAACAGGTGCTTGAGGTGCCTTATGCAGAGGTTTACTTGGAATAGGAACAGTAGCCTCTGGACTAAAATCAGGAACATTTTCTTTAACACCAAAGAAACTGGCTTCGTAGGCAGTTTTCAAAGCTAATTCTAGTCCCTTAGGGTCTACATCTGTGGTGCTGGTGACACCCATTGTATTATCTTCATTCCAGACACGAACAGTAACACCAGAGCGATTTGAAGCTTTAACTTGTTTTGGCTCACCTTGGTCTACTTGCACACTAGTATCATCTACTGTTGAGCCATAAATGTCGAATTTCTTAATACCAAGCTTATCAGCATTATCCTTGGCAGAATTTGCAATTTCATTGATATTCGGCATAGTCAATTTTGGATTTGGGATTTTCTCGCTCCCTACTTCAGTCTGGGAGTGTAATAATAGAAGGCTTCTGCCTTTTTTTGGATAAAATAAGTGGCAGAGCCACGAAGAAAGCATTTCCAGGTAGAACCTGGAAGTTGATAAAGTTATCTTCCACCTACAGTAATAGAATCAACCTTGATATGGGGTTGTCCTACAGTGGTGTAAATACTGCCACTAACGGAGCCACAAAAACCTGGTGCAATTTCCAAATCTTGAGAACACATGGAAATTTTATTCATAATTTCCTTAGCTTCACCGATGAGAATTGCTCCCTTTAGCGGTTTGGTGATTTTGCCATTTTCAATCAAATAAGCTTCATCAACACTAAAGTTAAATTGACCTGTAGCACCAACGCTACCACCACCCATCTTTTTACAGTAAATACCTTTATCAACAGAGGCAAATAATTCATCAATACTATATTCGCCAGAATCAATATAAGTATTACGCATCCGGCTAGCAGCGGCATAGGTATAATTTTGGCGGCGTCCACTTCCAGTTCTGGGGTGTCCGGTGCGTGAGGAACCTGTTCTATCTGCTAAGAAGTTTTTCAGAACGCCTTTTTCAATTAAGAGGGTTCTTTGAGCCGGCATACCTTCGTCATCCATGTCAATTGTCCCGAAGGCATTTTCAGAGCGCCCTTCATCCCAGGCTGTCAAACTTTCGTGGGCAATTTTTTCGCCTTTTTTATCAGCAAAGGGAGAGGTATTGCGTTCTATTTGAGTGGTTTCTAATAGGTGTCCGCAAGCTTCGTGGAAGATTACGCCGCCAAAGTGATTGGCCATAATAATGGGATAAGTACCTGAATCCACATAATCTGCGTAGAGCATTTTTCCAGCCGATTCTGCTATTTTTTCAGCGGCTTGTTGAGAATCCCAAGTTCGCAAAAAGTTGGCATCGCTAGTATTACCCGCGCGATCGCCAATTGAGGTACGATTAGCACCATCAGCACACAACAGGTTAAATCCGACTGATTGTGTGAGGCGAATATCACGGGCAAAAGTCCCGTCACTGGCAGCGATTAAAACTTCTTGCCAATCCCGAAAATAGGTAGCACGGCGCGATTGGACGTGGCTAGCTTTTTGCTTCAGGTGGGCAGTACCATCAAGAAGGATTTCTCCCATTTCTCGGATGGAGCTACACACTGGTAGCCATGCATCTTTACCTCTTTTGCTGGCGTAATCTCTGAGTAATTCTAGGTTGATTTCTGGGATAAAAGCCTTAGCAGTGGGTAGTTGCAATCCCAAGATAGAAAGACCTTTTTCTAAGGCTGCTTTCAAACCGGAAAACGAAAGGTCATTGGTGCTAACGTAACAGTCAGCTTTACCACGAAATACTCTGACTCCCGCGCCTGTAGACAGACTGGGTGAAATACTCGTGATAGCGTCATCTTCTGCAAGAGAACTAATGTAGTTGCGACGCTCTAAAAATAATTCGATGAAGTCAGCACCAGCGGCGCGTCCTAGTCCCAGAAGGGTAGCCAGTGGGGCTTCCCAGGTTTCATCGAAACGCTCTGGTGTGGAGGAATATTGGAGAGTGAGAAGTTGATTCGAGAGAAGTAGCGTACTTGTAAGCATGGGGTAGCCTCGTCTGCTGGCGTAGTTCAGAGATTTGACTGAAAAATCCTGGTTTGTTCAGTCTAACAAATGAGCAAAAGCCACAGTTGCTAGAAAAACGTGTGGATTTCCCTCCCGTTTAACAACACCTTGGCAAATCCGCCCACAGACTATAAATTTGGAGCTATTTGACAAAGAATTCAGAAGTCAGAATACAAAAGCGGAGCTTTCCTTGCTCCGCTTTTGTATAAATGTAGAAAAATACACCTGTCTATATGTATTTACTGGCACTCTTCTCAACCAAAAAATCCAGACTTTTCTTCTCAGATTTATTTACGGTTTGCCATTTTTATTGGAATTCTGACTGTTTCTTGCTGTTTGAAAGTCTGACCTAAATTAGAAGTTGGCTCTGTTGATAGTAGATTCTTAAACAAGAGCTTTAGCGTTCGAGTAATAGTTTTCACAATTTTCATTTTGCTAGCACTCGGCTTTTGATCGTATCTCAAAACCATTGGAATTTCTACGATTTTTGGTTTGAGGGCTTTGGCTTTCAGCAGTAAATCTATCATGCAAGCAAATCCACTTTCAGTGAATAGATTGTCTCCATAATACATATCTAGTTTACTGAGGAAAGTGCGGTTATACAGTCTGTAACCACAAGTGTAGTCTTTTACGCCTGGTACACGGGCTGCAATTCTGAAAAGCCAGCTGGCTCCGTAACTCATCAGCTCTCTAAATTTTGATAAGCCTATGACTTTAGAACCTTTTCGATATCTAGATGCGATCGCAATATCATAGCTACCAGCTATCATAGTGTCATACATTTTTATTAGCAGTTCTGGTGGTTGAGTATTATCACAATCCATCGCCGCTAAAAAATCACCTTCTTTGGAAATTTCTAAGAAAGTCGTGAAACCTGTTTTAATTGCTTGACCTAAACCAGCATTTTTGGGATGTTGGACTAATTTCAGTAATATACCTAGTGATTGAGATTCATCTATTGCAGTCTGAGCAGTTTTATCGCTACTGCCATCATCGACAAGAATCAATTCTATCTCTATGTTAAAGATTTGCTGCAATGTTTGAAACTTTTTGAACAAGGGTCGAATTGATTCTTGCTCGTTATATGCGGGTAGAAGAACAAAAAGACTCATAAAGACCTCGTGTGATTTTTTAAAATAAAGTGGGATTACTCAAATTTCAAGAATTCAGTAATGCTGATTTTTTGAGAAATTCATCGACTTGTCGAACTACTGCGTTGTTGTTGACGCTATCGTTGACCAACTGTGAGGTATTGACGACGAAAAAATCATCGTTTTCAGTACTCACTTTTGGAACAAGGCTGGAATAATTTAAAACTTGTAGTGGCTGCACTTTAATCGCTCGATTAATATGTGCTGCTACAATGTCATCTGCTTTAAGTTCGGGAAACATTAAACGTATACCTTGGAAAAATATTGGGCGTAATTCGTCATCTGGTTGTTTTAACAACGGGTCAGTGGAAAGTATATATTTTGGTAGAAATGTAATGTGATACCCTGCTGTTTCTTGTAAAGAAACTAAGTTACTCATACCGATAACTCCGGTAAAAGGAATATTCTTATCGGCAATATTTACTACGTAATAAGGAACCAGAGGCTTACGAGTAATCAATACCATGCAGATTACACCCAGGTATTCTACTGTTTTACCAGTGTCTGAAACTTTTACCAGATCCTTCGCAGCAACCTGTTGCAAAATATTAACTGGGCCAGTAAAGATGACTTTATCAAAATGCTCTTTTTTACCCTGAGATTCTACCCACATTCCACCACCTGGATGAGGTGCAATATATTCAACTGAAACACCTTTGTGGATATGACCTCCAGCCGCGTAAACTAATTTTTCTATATGGTCAAAAACAGTTTTGTAACCGCCTGAAACATAACCAAGTTGTTCTTTATTTAATGAAGAATCGCGCGCTGAAAATAGTCGTTTTATATAAGCCCAAATAAAAACTGCCGATATTCGCTTATAGTTTTCTCCTAATTTGGATAAAAGCAAAGGTTTCCACAGCTTTTCGTATGTGTTTTTACCACCAAGTTTCAATAGCCAATCTTCAACTAAAATCTTCTCTAAGCGCCGCCAGTTATTAAGGCGTGAACCATATAGAAGAGTAAAAGCTAATCTGATTTTACCTATAAGTCCAAATAGAGGAAAACGTAGAAATTCTATACTGTTACTAATAGAATAAAACTTTTTATTGTCATAAAAGCCTGTTAAACTTCGATGCCAACGCAGTTTATCTCCAAGACCAATATCTCTGAGAAAATTTATTAAGTGAGTATCAGAAGGTAGGATAACATGATAAAAGCGATCCCAGGTAAATAGTCCGTAATCATGATAGGTAGTAAGTCCACCAAGCTGCTTATTACTATCAAAGACAGTGACTTCATGTCCTTGATGTGAAAGACGTTGAGCTAATACTAGCCCAGTTATACCTCCGCCAACAATGCCTATGTTCATAAATTAGATTTAGATTTGGTGAAAATTTTTTCGAGGATTATTTCAGAAACTGTATAATATTAAATTAAAAAATTAATAATTTGCCTATTAAGCTGTTAATGTCCAACTAGAATTACGCCAGTTATAATAACGGAGATTCCTAACCACTGACTAAGAACAACTTCTTCTTTTAAAAGATAGTGAGAAGCAATTGGTACAAATGCATACATTAATCCTAAAACTGGGAACGCTTGACTTAAAGGAATTGTCCGCAATACATAAAGCCACAATATAGTCATAAATGTATAGCAGATAAACCAAATCAAAAAATAACGAGATAATAAGAGGTTTTTGAGAGAGCCGCTTTCTCCTTTATTAGAGTTAGAGATGTAAATTCCATACTTGAGTGAGAGTTGAGCTGTTGTTCCAAACAAAACAACAAGTATTAAATTTAGCCAAGTAAAAATGCTCATTTTGAAATTTTCAAGTAATAGTAATTATTTATCTAAATTTGAGATTTTTTATAGGGATAACTACTAAAAGAACACCCAAGAAGATAGTTACGACTCCTACTACTCTAGTTAGTGTAATCACCTCATTAAAAAAGTAGTATGAACCGAAAAGTATCCCAACATAATTTAAACTTGTCAGTGGATAAGCGATACTCAATTTTACAGATCGCAGAGCCAATATCCAATTTACTATTCCTAAACAATAGACAGTAATAGCTAATGATAACTTTTGAATAAAATCCCAAGTAAATACTCCCTCACCTGTATAAAGCATGGCATTTTTCATAAGCAATTGTCCACAGATACTAAGTAAAATACTTACAAACAAAATAATATAAGGGATTATTTTAAAGTTTGGACTTTGCGACATAGATTTCATAATACTTTGCCTTAATCAAGATAGCCGGTATGAACCGAACAGCAAAAAATCAGTTGTTTTGAACGTTTTATATCTCGGTAACACCTTCTCTAAAATTCGAACTCCAGTTCAGTAAATAGACAACACAATTTGGAAGGCTATGCTGAAGTAAGTGAATATCAAAACGATTCTCGAAGCTCATGCCCTAGAGTTTAAAACTAAATACTATGTAATATTCCAGGCTGCTCTATCATGGCAGCATCCGATATGATTCGGAGTAAAGCACGGTTAATTTTTTACTGGGTTATACTCTTAAGCAAACCAGTTTATTGCTTGGCAATTCGCACAATCAATTTAGAGTTTGCCCAACTGTGAATTACAGATATTTTCTGTACTACCCAGCTTTGCTCTAACGCTATTTTTAGCGCGATCGCGATAATCTAATAGTGGATGCAGACATAGGAAAATTTGAGAACTTTGTCACAAATTCTCTCTACATATACAAAGTTTGCAGTGTGTGTAGTTGTAGTCTGTCGTAGACATCGCTGATGCTGAACCCTGATTACACTCACATATTCAACAGATGCACCTAAATCAAAATGGATTGCTAGAATTTTTGATTAATCCATTAATTAACTTTCATCAGTTGTATACTGCTGTAAAAATCTTTTGAAGATACTATTGATCTTCTTAATATAAAACCTAGCTGCATTGAGAAATATTCTCTATTTGCTCCAGGAAAGTTGATTAATGTACTGACATATCATAAAATTTCTCCCGGCTCACAGACATATCTGCAATCTTGGCTGGCAATTAAGCCGATTTATAAAAGTAAAGGTTTTTACTCAAATTGAGTAATGTATACGTGCTCTTTTTGGGCATGGGAACACAAGAAGTAATACAAGTCTGACTGGTTGCGTAAATCATAGAGAGATAAATCAATCTAAAAGAATACGCTTTACAGGTTTATGGGGAATTTTGCTGAATGTCCAAATAGAGCCTATTGTACAAAACAAGTAATGCAAACTATCGTTGGCTAACCAACTTAAAGTTGATATTGCTTGCATTGAATTTGAGATATTTCTACACTACACTGCTTAGTATTAGTTTGCTTGGTTTTTCATCATAATTTTAAATAGGCTGTTTTCTCCAAACTTATTGCTACATGTAATTACTTACTAGAATACCATGAGAAAGACATGTTGCAAATTTATCGTCGTACTTTATCAAAAATTTATCTACTGACAAATATACTTAAACAAAAACTTCATAAAACAAAAATCCTCTTCGATTATGAATTTTTGTTTTAAAAATTTATACGTACATTGATGAAGCAATTTCTGGGTATTAAACTTGTAAAAATAAGTAGAGTAATTTCATACGAAAAAAGAAAAATATATAAGTTTTGATTTCTCGTTTTGTGGCAGAATTATTTACCATTATCCAAACCTCTCTCCGCTTCAGGGAGAGGCTTTAAAATCCAGTTTTAGTTTTTCTGTGGTTGTATGAAACTACCCTGTTAAACTTGTAGAAGTAAAGAATTAGGATCAGACTTGATAAATGCAAAGCTAAGAGTTGATTAAAGGAAAATTAAAACTTGAATAACACTACTTGTAATAAGAATATAATACAAGGCTACACAAATTACAGACAGAATTTTAGATGATAATCGCAAGCTTAAATTTTGTTATTCTATCTATCCACAGAAATCTTTATCTAAATTCATATATGTCAGACACAGATGGTCGTCTGCAAATTTTCCCTGGCTGGGTAAAAGCTTCTCTATGTTTAGACTCATTTTCCTCACAAAAATTTGTTAGTAATGATGAAAATAATCATTAATAATCCAAACTGAATCTGTCAAGGTGCTAATACTAGACTTAAAATCCGGCTAACCGCTGCTAATCGCTGTAAAATATGCAATTTTATTAGTACTCTTTTTGAACCAGTAGGCAGTAGCTAAAACAGTACGTAGTGGTATAAAGAAAAACAACGCTGAGTTTCCTTGGCTGGATAGAGGTTTCTCTAGGTTGTTTTCCTATTGCTTGGACTCATTATCCTGCAAAAGTTTATTGGTAATGACGAAGACGATGATTAATAATCCAAACTGAATCTGCCAAGGTGCTAATACTAAACTTAAGATAAAGCTAATCGCTGCAAATACACCTGCAAGATATGCAATTTCATCACTACTCTTTTTGAACAAGTAACCTGTAGCTAAAGCAGTACATAGTGGTATCAAGAAAAACAAAAGCATTTTACTAACCTCTGAACTAAAGGTTGTAGTGTTTTTAGAACAAATTTTTTGGAAGTGTGGTTAATCTTACATCCAATAAGGTTTTGGCTACAACAGTCTAGCGAAATAAATATTATAGAAAATCAAGATTACGCAAGGTTGTATTTTACGCCAATTGGAATAATTATTGCAATAGATGAAGCGCTAAAAAGCTTGACAACTCTTTGTTCTGTAGTGCATAGCAAGCTTTAAAAGTGGGTACGAGACGCTACGCAAAATAATTGCCTAGTGTTTAGGAACAGACAATTCCTGCGGGTGATGCTACTTTTGCCGTTCTCCCCAATCAGTCAAACTGCCCTGTGCTAGACAAATTCTCATTCATCTACGCAGATTGAAAGGGTTATAAAAGTTGCGTAGGTGGGTTTTGTCTATTTCGCCAATTGCACTCTTGTGAACAATCATCTGGTAAATTAGCTTAAAACTTTGGACTTGCGTCAGGATAAGGATCTAGCATATTACCTTTAGAAGTAGCATTTTCATTTTAGACACCTAATGCTGAACATTCCTCAAATACTGGCAACTGAAATAAACCTCAAATCCCATCAGGTGCAAAACGCGCTGGAACTTTTGGCTGAGGGTGCAACAATTCCCTTTATTGCACGTTACCGCAAAGAGCGCACCGATGAAATGAATGAAGTGCAACTACGCGAACTGGCCGATCGATATACTTATTTAACAGAACTGGAAGAACGAAAATCGGTAATTTTAAGTGCGATCGCAGAACTTGGTAAACTCACAGATGAACTCAAAGCCAAAATCTCATCCTGCTTACAAAAAACCGAACTTGAGGATTTATATCTACCCTATCGCCCAAAACGACGCACCCGCGCCACTATCGCCAGAGAAAAAGGACTCGAACCATTAGCGAAATTTATCAAGTCGCTAAATGTCAAAAATGCTGCAACGGCTTCTCTGGAAGAAGAAGCAGCTAAGTATATTTCGGAAACGCAGGGAGTAAAAACAGCAGAAGAAGCGCTCAAAGGTGCTGCTGATATTTTAGCCGAAGAAGTAGCTGAAAAAGCTGAGTTACGTGCGTATATCCGCGACTATCTTTTAGAAGAAGGGGTATTTGTCTCCCGTATCAAAGATGATTATCCTGAAGGTACAACCAAATTTGAGATGTACCGTAACTATCAAATTAGGGTAAAAAATATTGCACCCCACAATATGCTGGCGTTGTGTCGGGGTGAAACTGAAAAAATATTAAGCTTTGAAATTGCTTTTGATGAGGATACGGTACTTTACTATCTGGAGTCGAAAGAAATTAAAACCAAAGTTCGGACAATTCGGGATTTTTATCAGACGATGTTGAAGGACGCATTCAATCGTTTAATGAAAGTCTCTCTAATGGGAGAGGTAATTTCCGAGAAAAAAGTTTACGCAGACATAGAATCAATCAAGACATTTGAAACTAATCTGCGGGAGTTGCTGCTGTCTGCACCAGCAGGGATGAAACCAACTTTGGCGATAGACCCTGGATTTAGAACTGGGTGTAAAGTTGCTGTCCTCGACCAAACGGGGAAATTTATGGAATACCAAGCGGTTTTTCCTCACCAAGCGGCTGAACAACGCGCTAAAGCGGCACAAACTGTCAAAAATCTGATTGAAAAGTACAAAATTGAGTTAATCGCCATTGGTAACGGTACAGCGTCCCGTGAGACAGAGGAATTTGTCACGCAAGTATTGCAAACCATAGAACGCAAACCAGTTAAGGTGATGGTAAATGAATCTGGCGCATCTATATATTCTGCGAGTAAAGTGGCGTTGGAAGAGTTTCCCGATTTAGATATTACCGTGCGCGGTGCCATTAGCATCGGCCGCCGTTTGCAAGATCCTCTGGCGGAACTTGTGAAAATCGATCCCAAATCCATTGGTGTGGGACAATATCAGCACGATGTCGATCAGAAGTTGTTGAAAAAGAAATTGGATGAGACTGTAGAAAGCTGCGTTAACTACGTCGGCGTAGACTTGAACATGGCCTCCAAAGAACTTTTGACTTCTGTCTCTGGGATTACGGCAACAGTTGCCAATAACATTGTCGCCTATCGTAACCAGAATGGAGCCTTTAAAAATCGCCGACAACTTTTGAAAGTTCCGAAGTTAGGGCCAAAAGCCTTTGAACAAGCGGCGGGTTTTCTGCGGATTCGCGGCGGTGATAACCCATTGGATAATACAGCAGTGCATCCAGAAAGTTATTCTGTAGTAGAAGCGATCGCATCCGATCTAAATGTGCCATTAAATCAGGTGACACAAATTGCCGAAAAACTTAAAAAGACCAACCTGAAGAAATATGTTACTGATAGCGTTGGCGAACCCACACTGCGCGACATCCTCAGCGAACTAGAAAAACCTGGTAGAGATCCCCGTGCTGAGTTTAAGTATGCCACCTTCAGAGAAGGAATTAAGGAAATTAGGGATTTAAATGTGGGAATGGAACTAGAGGGAATTGTAACGAACGTCGCTAACTTCGGTGCTTTTGTTGATATCGGCGTACATCAAGATGGCTTGGTGCATATATCCCAACTTGCTGATAGATTTGTAGACGATCCCAACAAAGTTGTCAAAGTTGGACAAGTAGTCAAAGTACAGGTGCTAGAAATCAACGAGAAACTCAAGCGAATTAGTTTATCGATGAAAGCAGTTAAACAATAATTAGAAACAGCAGATGGCAGTTTATCAAGTTCGATTTATCAATCCTACACTTGGATTAGATCGCACCATTTCAGTACCAGACGAGCAATATATTCTGGATATGGCGGAAGAAGCTGGTATCCGCCTACCATCTGGGTGTAAACAAGGCGAATGTTCTGCGTGTATTGCTAAACTTATTAGTGGTGAAGTTGACCAAAGTGAGCAAAAATTTCTGCGTCCAAACGAAGTACAGGCTGGTTATGTTGTTACTTGTGTAACTTACCCTTTGTCTGATTGCACTTTAGAAACCCATCAAGAACAAATCTTGTATAAATCAGCCCTTTACTATCAGCCTGAGTCTGGAAAATCTGAGCGATCGCAACACTAATCAGTTAAGAAGATTTGTAGGTTGGGTTGTAGGTAGTGAAACCCGACAGAATCGTGAAAATGTTGAGTTTAGTTCCTCAACCCAACCTACCTCGGAGTGCTTTTTTAAGTAAAACCTACGCAGGATTGGAACCGCTATATTTTTTTCCATGATCGGCCTAACGGTAGAACCAAATTCTATCTTGCAAGAGAGGTTAAAACCTAGCACATAGTTGAAGATGAGATAAGAAGTTACAAAAAATCTTTTAGTGATTAGGTAAGAAAAATGTTAACACCATTATTAACCGCCCTAGCTACAGCTTTGAGCCTGTTGATTGTTGATTTAGTTGTTCCAGGCGTTAATATTGCTAACTTTCCCGCAGCTATAATTGCTGCTTTAGTAATTGGTCTAATTAACGGTTCAGTTAAACCAGTTTTGTCTGCTCTTTCTCTACCACTTAACTTTCTATCATTTGGAGCATTTTCGCTCGTCGTTAACGGTTTGTGTTTCTGGTTAGCAGCAGCCCTAGTTCCTGGGTTCGCAGTTCGCGGAATTATTGGTTTCCTTCTTGGACCGGTGATTCTAACTTTTGCAAACACTTTCATTAACAACTACTTTGTTGAAAAAAATCTGTTAGCCGGCAGTGGCGATGTAAAAACCCAAGGTGAATTACCTTCTAGATAAGTATTATTAAGGAGTAGAAAGACCAATTTTTTTCACGTCTCTACTCCAAATAAAGTATCCGAAGGTGGATTTACTAATTCTGTATATTCACCAGAATGTAATTAAAGAAACTCACAAAAATACGGCAAAAACATGAAATTAGTTCGTTTTCTTCTAGGTTTGTTAGTGCCTCCTCTAGGCGTTTTCCTGACAGTTGGAATTGGCCCAACCTTGTTTATTAACATCTTGCTTACAGTTTTAGGTTGGCTACCCGGTAGTATTCATGCAATTTGGGTTATTGCCAAGCATGATGAACAACTGAATAGAGAAGGAAATATTTACTAGTACGCAAGATGGATTTTAGGAAATATTAAGTATGGTGCGTTACGGCTTTAGCTGTAACGCACCATTTTAGTTTCTATCAGAATTAGAAGTTATAGCGATTCAAAAAATGTTTGCGATAGATTACCCCACCCTAACCCTCCCCGTATGTATTGGGGAGGGAACTAGATTCTCTTGTTTCCCCCCAATGCATCGGGGGGATTAAGGCGCTATAACAATAGTCCTAGTCCTACAATTATGGTAATTTAGATATTTTTCAGCTTATCAAGCGATGCCTTAGCCTTTAGCCAACGCACCCTACGAAAAGTGAGTATTTAATAATTCTACAAATACGTTAGTAGGGACACAGCATTGCCGTGTCCCTACTAAAATTCTATATGTATCAGGGTTTTGTGAGAAGCAGTCTAGCCTATTTATGAATAGTCTCCCGCTCTTTATTAGCAGGTTCCTTATCTTTGAATAAGTCAGCCGCCGTTAAGAGTAACTCTCTCAATGTTTGTTTGATTTGGCGCTCTTTTCTGGCTAGAGATGTACCAGCTTCACCCAGTTTATCTTCAAGCTGCGATCGCTTCTCTTCTACCTGCACAGCCATAGATTCTGCTTGGGGACGAGCCTTATCGTACCAGTGTTTAGCCTCGTTTAGATAATCCTGAACCTCCATATTACGTCCGCCATAGCGTGCAGCTAAGTTCGCTCGGACAATGGCTAGCTGCGCTTGCAGTTGCGCGTAACGTTTCTTTAACAATCCTGCCTCTTCACTATCTTTAAGGGCGTTGATAGCAGAATCAATTGCAGTTTTGGTACTCGCAGGTTTTTCCTTACTCGTCTCTTCAATTTCTGCCAAAATTACATCAACTTCTTGTTGAAGTTGTTCTTCTTCACCATCTAGTTGAGCTTGTAGCCTTTTTATATCTGTTTGAGTTTGAGCAATACTTTCGTGTCTTTTGCTATTAATCCCTTCCAGCGCTCCTTCAATAGAAGCTGTCACTTCATCTTTGAGTTCAGTACCCTTTTCTTTAAGTTCGCTACCTTTTTCTTGGAAGTTTTCAATTACAGCAGAAACTGCATCTCTAACAAGGGTACGAACTTCACTAGAACCTTGTTTGAACTCAGAAGCTACTTGAGAAACTGCGGATTTTACTATTTCTCGAATCCGCTCAGTTCTTAATTGTCCAGTTTCTTTTGCTTGTTGTAAGTCTGCTTGAATTTGTTGCTTGATATTGTTAGGCATTTTCAACTCGTAGAATTTAACTAATTGGGATAATATTTTCTAGAAATGTTCCTACATCCACATTATGGCGTAGCCCGATCGGGCTTGGTACTTCCTTAAGATAGAAAATTACAGTCTCAAAGAGGTGATGTGTAAGATGTTGCCCATTTGTGGGATGATGAATATTTAGTGGTAGTAATTGAGAGTGAAATATGTGGCGAGTAAATATTACTTGTTCGGCTGATGCCTGGAAAATCTATGGTGTTGATTTTAAAGTGATCGCAGAGAAATATAAAGGTGAATTAATTGGTTCCAAAAAAATGCCAGATGGTACGCGCATCATGTCTTATAAAATTGAAGATGTTAATGATGCAGAAGCTTTTCAAGAAGATTGTGCAAATTTTGCTGGATTTACAACTGACTTTGAATCCCTTTAGTATTGGTTTTGATACTTATGCTTACAACTAGTTTGTCAAAATCTGGAGAAGTTCATTGAAGAAACTACTTACATTAATCTTAATAACGTTTTTGTTATTTATCAGTGCTTTTACTTTGCCCGTTAGTGCAGCAGACACAGTTAATGGTGAACAAATATTTAGTGTTCATTGTGCTGGTTGTCATATCAATGGCAGCAACATAATTAGGCGAGGTAAAAATCTCAAAAAGCAAGCCCTGAAAAAGTATGGTATGGATTCAATAGAGGCAGTTACATCTATAGTTACCAATGGTAAAAATAATATGTCAGCCTACAAAGAACGCCTCAGCAAACAGCAAATCCAAGACGTTGCTGCTTACGTTCTCGAACAAGCTGAAAAAGGCTGGCATTAAAAAGTTAGGAGTTGGGAGTTAGGAATTATCAGTTATGATTTATCTATTAGTAATTGTTAAGTCTTCCCATTCCTAACTTTTCACTCATAAATTGAAAATGAACTTACCCGCAGCTAGTCGTCTCCAATTTACTCCTGATTTGAACATCTGCCGTATATTAAATGGGATGTGGCAAGTCTCCGGCGCACACGGACAGATCAATCCTCAAGCCGCTATTGAGACTATGTTCAAATATGTAGATGCTGGCTTTACCACTTGGGATTTAGCAGATCATTATGGCCCCGCAGAAGATTTTATTGGTGAGTTTCGCTGTCAACTAATTGATACTCGTGGTAAAGATGCTTTATCTCAGGTGCAAGCCTTTACAAAGTGGGTACCTCGTCCTGGTAAAATGACGAAGAAACTCGTCGAGGAAAATATTGATATTTCCCTGAGAAGAATGAATGTGCAATCGTTAGATTTGATGCAATTTCATTGGTGGGAATATCAGGATAAAAATTATCTGGATGCCCTCAAATATATGGCAGAACTTCAGACGGAGGGTAAAATTAAGCATTTAGGTTTAACTAATTTTGACACGGAAAACTTAAAGATTATTACTGAAGCAGGCATCAAGATCGTTTCTAACCAAGTGCAATTTTCCCTGATTGATCGCCGTCCTGAAGTTAATATGGTGGAGTTTTGTCAGCAGCATGACATAAAACTTTTTACTTACGGTACATTGTGCGGCGGTTTGTTATCAGAAAACTATTTGGGTAAACCGGAACCAAGAGGATTTGATCTCTCTACTGCTAGTTTGAAAAAATATAAAAATATGATTGATGCTTGGGGTGGTTGGCAATTATTTCAAGAGTTACTGGCTATCCTGAAGGAAATTGCTAATAAGCATCGGGTAAGTATTTCTAATGTGGCAGTGCGTTACATTTTAGATCAGCCAACTGTGGGCGGTGTGATAGTTGGTGCAAGACTTGGTGTATCTGAACATATAGAAGATAACGCCAAAGTATTTAGTTTTAGTTTAGATGAAGACGATCGCGATCGCATCAATGCAGTATCTCGCCAATCACGCGATTTGTACCAGCTAATCGGCGATTGCGGCGACGAATATCGACGATAACCATTAAGGCGTTGGCTTTGTTGACGATTGAATTTACTGATAATACGGTGAAGGTTATTGTGCAATCTACCCTTGCAAACCATGCCGCTAAACTTTGCCTTCGCCCTCAGTCAACAGCAAACTTTTGAACTGCGCTGTGATTATGGTTCACGCCGCTTGGATAAAACGGAGTTGGCAGCACTCATTGATTTGTGTGAGCAAAATTACTATGCTCAACAAAGAGATCGTCTACCCTATCTCACCCAGTTGGGACGGCAACTTTATCAATGGCTGGATGGTAAAGAAGGATGGCTGAGAAAGTCGCTGGATGAGGCGGATGAGCAAACGATTTATCTCGATTTGATTCAAACCAGCGAAGCGCAGGGGTTGAACCCGGAAACAGAACGGGTAGCGTTGGGATTGGCACATTTGCCTTGGGAATTGCTACATGATGGTGCAGGGTTTTTAATCGAACGCCAGAATCTTTCCGTTTTGCCAGTGCGTTCTGTGCAACAGCGTCAAACCCAAGTTATCGGCGTGCAAAATCGCCCGTTGCGGTTGCTTTTCATGGCAACTTCTCCTGAAGATCCCAGAGTTCCACCATTAGGGTTTGAGCAGGAAGAAGCGAACATTTTGCAAGCAACTAAAGATCAGCCCTTGGCGTTGATTGTTGAGGAAAGTGGCTCGGTTGCAGAGTTAGCCAATTTGGTGAAATCCTACCCAGAAGACTATTTTGATGTCTTTCACCTTACGGGACACGGGATAATTTATACCCAACAAGGCTACGGCTCTTTGCTGCCAAAAAGTGTAACCCTGGCAGACAATACCCCCTGCTTCATCACTGAAGATGAGGTGGGAAATATGCAACTGACTACCGTCAACGACTTAGCTAGAGCCTTTCACGGACGCTGGCCCCGTGTAACTTTTCTCTCTGGTTGTCATACGGGACAGGTTCCTAACAAGGGGACAGTACCCTCGATGGCGCAGGCATTGGTGAAAGCGGGGGCAGGTATCGTTTTAGGCTGGGCGCGTCCGGTGTATGACCGCACGGGTATTGTAGCGGCACAGGCACTTTATCAAGCTTTGGCGACGGGGGCAACTGTTGAAGAAGCAGTCAAAGCAGCGCAGCAGGAGATGATTGACAAAGAATGCACCGACTGGTATCTGTTGCGGATGTATCGGGATACGCGCCCGATTGCAGAACTGGTGACACCACTGAGAACAAAAAATCGTGAAAAGCTGAAGTTTACAGCGCCAGAGCAAGAATTTCTCGATGAGAATAATCTAGTTAAAGTTGCCAGTCGGTTTGAGTTTGTCGGACGCAGACGACCTTTGCAACGGTGTCTCAGGGCATTGCGGGAAACCAGCGACCAAATCGGGGTGTTTATTGCTGGGATGGGCGGATTGGGAAAAAGTACCCTGGCGGCGCGGTTATGTACGCGGGTGCAGACGCAGCGTGACAATTTTGCGCGAGTCGTTTTGATTGGCCCTCTGGATGAGTGGGGTTTGTTGAATAAGCTTTCTAATAAGTTTGAGCGGTTTGCAGATGTGCCAGCACTTTTGAATGAACCAAAGGTGTCTTTGAAAGGGCGGTTGCAAAACTTTTTTGCAGCGATTGAAAAGGAACACAACCAACCTTTGCTGCTGGTGCTGGATGACTTTGAGCAGAATATCCCCACAGCTAATATTGAAGATGGTTCGCTGTGGATGACGGCAGATGCTTACGAGATTTTAGGGGCGATTTGTGCGGCATTGGCGGAGAACGGGGGAGAAAGTCGGCTGATTGTCACCTGTCGCTATTTGAAATCAGACACTTTGCCACCTCATCGCCTGCATTTGGAACACCTGGAACAGATGAGCAGCAGTGATATTGATAAAATCTGCTTTCCCTTAGATAAAGAAGTTAGGCAGCAGTTAAGAACTCAGCAAATTATTCACATTGCTGATGGTAATCCCCGGTTGCTGAAGTGGCTATTAGAGGTGATTCAGCAGCCGGGATTAGCGGCGGATGAATTATTGAATCGTCTGGAGGAGACTGAGCAGAAATTCCGCGAAGATATTTTGGCACAAACTCTGCTGGATGCTTTGGAACCGGAAGAACAAAAGTTTTTGGCACGGTTGAGTGTGTTTCATCTGCCTGTGACGGAGGAGATTGTCAGGGCAATTTCTACCGCCGGGGGATTGGCAGTTTTGGGCAAGCTAACCAGCCTTAGCCTAGTTGAATCTGCCATCACTCACCCCAACCAGCCAGCTAATTATCGGGTGACGACAATTTTAGAACCGTTGCTGGAACCATTGTTGAGTGAGGAAGAATGGCAAGCAACACGACAGCAGGCGGTAAGGAAAATCCATCAAGTCTGGTGGGGGGAGTCTGAGCAAAAAACGGAAGCAGAAGCACTGGAAATTGTGCGGTTAGGGCTGCTGGCAAAAGAGCAGGAAATTGCTGTCAGCATTGGGGAAAAAATCGCTACTTTTTGGTCGAATACTTACCGTTATGTGGAAGTAGTACAACTTTGTTCTCAAATACTGCAAAATTTCTCGGATTACCGTATCTTGGCAAGCATTGCACCAGCAGAATTTGTATTAGGAAGTGCCGAAAATGCACTTAGCCATTATCAGAAAGCCTTGGATTGTTGTCCTGAGGAGGATGAAATTCGTAAAGCTACTATATTCCATAACACAGCAGGTCTAATGGCCCAACAAGGAGAAATTCATGGAGCGCTACAATTCTGGCAGGAATCACTAAAAATTAAGGAGTGCATTGGCGATTCCGAAGGAAAAGCTCTTACCCTCAACGATATGGCACGGGTGATTGCCCAACAGGGTGACATCCACAAAGCACTTCAACTGTCTAGACAAGCGTTGGAAATCGAGGAGCGCACAGGGAATCTCCAAGGAAAAGCTAATGTTCTCCACCAAATAGCGAGAGTCCTAGCCCAACAGAGTGACATCTCACAAGCACTGCAATTATGGCAGGAATCTTTAGAAATCAAGGACAAAATTGGAGATGCTCTAGGAAGAGCTGCTACACTCCACCAAATGGCAAGAGTCATAGCCCAACAGGGAGACATCCCACAAGCACTGCAATTATGGCAGGAATCTTTAGAAATTGATGAGGGTATAGGCAATGCTCAAGGAATTGCCGCTACTCTCAATGATATGGGACAAGTGATTGCCCAACAGGGTGACATACCGCAAGCACTGAAGTTATGGCAGCAAGCCTTAGAAATTAGTGAGCGCATAGGATCTGCCCAAGACCAAGCTTCCGCCCTCAGCGGTATAGGATGCGTACTTTTCCAAGAAGGCGATATACCGCAAGCACTGAATTTATGGCAACAAGCTTTGGCAATTAATGACCATATTGGCGATGCTAGAGCAAAAGCCTACATCCTAAATAACATGGGGCAAGCAACTCTCAAACAGGGTGACATACCGCAAGCACTGAATTTATGGCAACAAGCTTTGACAATTAGTGAGCATATTGGTGATGCCAGAGGGAAAGGTTTCACACTAAACAATATGGCGTGTACAGCTTTTGAACAAGGTGAAATTTATAGAGGTTCAAAGTTACTGGAATTGTCAGCACGAGCTTTAGGGGAGTCAAAAGCTTATGTAGACTTAGTAAAAGTCCTAATTAATTTGGGCGTAGCATCTGCAAGTAAGTGTCTTCTTTATCTAACTCAAGCTACATGGCTTTGTCTGAGGCTTCAAAGCCCTTTATCAAAGCCTATTGTGCCAATTATTGCTTTATATAATGCAGTACCTCAAGGCGATGAATTACAAGCTTTGCTAGGAGCAACGGCAATGTTCTTGTGCAATTACCGAGATGAAGGTCACCCGCAGTTAGAGGAACTCCAACAGCATAGTTTGAGGATGATATCAGAGGCGGCGGGTAGACAGGGAGTTAAGACACAGGAAGCGTTTGATGCTTGGGTTTTCCAGCAAAGACTAAATGATCCAGAATATTTCCTCCCTCGGCTCAACCAACGCCTAGAGGAGATTGTCGGGGATGGGTGGTTGTTTGACCCCAGTCAAGTTTCAATGGGTGAATAAGGAGAGATGCGATCGCCTTAATCTTAATGATTTTTGTTGGCTTGTCCAGAGAACTGATGCAATGAAGATAAGGGAGATGCGATCGCGTTAATCTTAAATTAATCGCTCACAATCTAACCAGCTTATGCAGTCCTTCAATATTACTCTGCCAGATGCGATCGCTAATGCTCTCAATGCCTATATCAAAGATCAGGAAGTTTCCATACCCGCGAATGTCGTTGCAGAAATTGCTTTAGAAGATTTTCTTTGTCAACGCGGCTATTTGGTTTCACGAAAGCAAGGTCTATCTCTTACTCCTGCACCAAAGGGAAGCGGATTTAAAGATGCATCGGTAAATCACGATAAAATTCTAGCTGAACAAGCATTTTTACAGTCATTACCACCAAACACACCTTGAGAGCCGTATTTGCTGACACTGGACCTTTGTACGCTGCTGTAGATGTAGACGACCAATATCATGAGCGTTCACAAGCTGAACTAAAACGGATCAATACAGAAAATTTAATAATCCTAGTTCCCTTTCCTGTTTACCTGGAAACATATAATCTTTTGCTATATCGTCTCGGAGCTGAACAAGCGATTAGCTTTGCTAAACAGTGTAGAGAAGCAGTTAATTTCGTTAATCCTTCACAGGAGCAATATACAGCAGCAGTGGAAAAAGCTGCAAATTTTCCAGATCAACGGATTACCCTGTGCGATGCTGTCACTGCTATTTTGTCAGAGGAAATGAAGTTACCCGTGTGGACGTATGACTATCATTTCGATTTGATGCTGATTCCGGTATGGCGATAAACAACTATTGCCCAGAGAAAGGATGCGATCGCGTTAATCTTAAATTAATTGGTGACAATACCACGTTCACGAGTATCAAAGACTCATTAAAGGAGTTCAAAGGCTCATTAATGGAGTTCAAAGACTCATTAAAGGAGTTCAAAGACTCATTAATGAAGCTCAAAGACTCATTAATGAAGCTCAAAGGCTCATTAAAGGAGTTCAAAGGCTCATTAATGAAGCTCAAAGACTCATTAAAGGAGTTCAAAGGCTCATTAATGAAGCTCAAAGGCTCGCCCTGACCAATGGAATTCACGGCTATACAGACAAAAGCTACCGATCGTGGGTTTCCAATTCCTGAGTCCGCGCAGGCGGACTTTGTTTGTATAGCCGCGATTTCTAATCGCCCAGTATATTTATTTACAAAGGTCAGATACTCTCATACATCTGCTTATGCTTGGCTAAAAGCTCTTGATATTTCTCATTTGTCTTTGCTTCTACCCACTTAGCTTTAAATATTGCTGCTGATTCCGCTTTAACTGCGTCTACTTCATAAGGAAGAATCTCTTTTTTATCACCTGAAGCATCCGAATTTTGTTTATATTTCCTGCCACTTTTATGATTAGCATAACGGCGAGAGCGAGTATAACCCATTTGGATAAACTTTCGTGCCATATCCGCACCGACAAAATCATCTTGTTCTAGATAATCAAGAAACATCTTGTAGATTTTTTCACTCGACTCTCTAGCAATATCAGGGGTTTTAAACCGCCAGTAAGGAAGAATTTCTGATTTGTATGGTTCAACCAAAAGTACACCCTGCTCACCCTTGCCAACACGATAGAGTTCAGGATGTTGGCGAAAATCAATATTTTTAAAGTCTAAAGAATAATCAAATGCCATGATAGATTTTTATTATGAATACTAAACTTTAAGTAAAAAGTTCAGCTTCTATCAAAATATTGAGATTTTGTTTTACTATGCTATCTAGCACCCAATCCGCGAACAGTGTCCTTGCGCCAGGAAATCTGCGTAAAGTGCATCACATTGCTCTCAACGTCCGGGATATGCAAGCTTCCCGCCACTTTTATGGCACAATTCTGGGTTTGCACGAACTCACAGGTGACGAAGTACCCGCAACCCTGGTGGAACTTGTCGCATCTGGGAAAGTAGCCAACTTCATCACCCCGGATGGTACGATTCTCGATTTATTTGGGGAACCAGAATTATCACCACCAGATCCCAATCCAGAGAAGACATTCACCAGAGCATACCATCTCGCCTTTGATATTGATCCGCAGTTATTTGATCGCGCGGTGACAGTGATCAGAGAAAATAAAATAGCGATCACACATGGCCCAGTCACTCGTCCTACTGGTAGAGGAGTGTATTTTTACGATCCAGATGGCTTTATGATTGAAATTCGTTGCGATCCAGAAGCTAGTTAACTTAGGGGTAATAACAAAAGTATTTACTATGGCTGCAAATCTCACGCAAATCTTTAAAGTAATTGAAGACACAATCACAAAACCGCCAATTCCACACGAACCATACAAGCAATCACTGAAAGCCTGGGCGATGTATTGTTTGCGAGACAAAGGTTTTATAGTCGCTTATGCTCAAAATGCCGACTTTGCCATTGAAAGAAAACGTGAAGAAAAGCTATATTTTAAAGTTTCAAACAGCCCCGATGATTTAGATAATTCTTTTAACTGGATTGTTTGGGATAGTGTAACCAAAAGCGCCAGTCTCATTCCCCAAAAAATAGACTGATGCCAAACTAGTCATCAAATCTTTTCCTGATTCTTTAACTATTCTGACTCCTGTTAGCGCAGCGGAGCATAGCCCATTCTAACTAGACAACTTCTGCACAAATATTTGATGTTCTGGTGAATTTAATCCCAACTGCAATACAGCCAATACTTGTTGCATATTGCCAGCAATTAAATCGGACATTGATAGCCACAAACCAGGAAAGACTTGACTTTTGATAATTCCATCGGCGTTCACTTCCAAGGAGACATATTCTCCTTGTTGCAGGCTAAACCAATCTAATTTGTTTTCAAATATTTGCCAAACAATATATTCTTTTACTCCATTACGACCATAAACTTTTTTCTTGTCATGTAAATCAATAGCAACGCTGCTAGCTGCTATCTCAATTACAAGTTCTGGCGCACCTTCGATGTAATCATCACCACTAAAACGAGATTGTCCTTTAGCTGCTGGTGTGATTAATAGCACTCCATCAGGTTGCGGTTCATTGTCTCGATCTAAGCGGACTGTTGGCTTAATTCCCAATCTCACACCAGGGGTTGATGCTTCATAAACTCCCAACCAAGTTATTGTATGGCCATGTGGTTCAGCATGACTTTCAAAGCGTAACGGCGATGCTAAGTATACAACTCCTTCAATTAATTCTGCCTTTTGATGACGGGGCATTGCTTGATAGCGTCGTTCAAATTCGTAGCGAGTGAGGCGATCGCCATTTTCTAAATGAGGAATTTGCTGCTTGAGTGATAGGTTGACCATGATTTTCTGCTCTGGCAAGGAGTCTTACTTTCTTATGGCTTGGTACATATTTTTCTACGGAAATACTGCCCAAGCCTCATTTTGTTAATAAATCGCTAGAATCAGGTTTTTCAAATATCATTAAATGCTGTTGAGGTAACAGGTTTTTAGTTTCCCGCCAAACCAAACCAACAGCTTGCATTTCTTTACGGGCTTGCTTTTGAGTCATTTTATGCAGACGTTTAATCATAATAAAGGGATTTTCACCCCGATACTCAACCAGCACCACCTTTCCACCTGGTTTAAGTGCTTTCACAACTCCTTGCATCACTTCTTGGGGATACTCAAGTTCATGATAAGCATCTACCATCAAGGCTAAATCGATACTTTCAGATGGTAGGTTGGGGTCAGTAAAAGTTGCTAAAATCGGCTCAACATTGGTGATATTTTTCTCTTTTTTGAATAACCCAATGATTTCCAACATTTCTGGTTGAACATCAACAGCTAACACCTTACCTGTTGTTAATAAAGGTGCGATGCGAAAGCTTAAGTAACCTGTACCAGCGCCAATATCCGCCACCACATCATTAGGTTTCAGATTCAGGAGGCTGACTACCTTACTTGGCTGTTCTTCTCCCTCTCGACTTGGACGTTCTAGCCAGCCTGCGCCAGTGTATCCCATAACTTGGGCTATTTCGCGTCCCATGTAGTATTTGCCGATACCATCTGGACTGTGGATTAGCCGTTGTTCGTAAACTGCGTAGGCGTAGCCCACACTTCGGCAAGGCTCAGTGATCATCGTAGACATCGCACTAGTTGCAGCTTGTGCTGTCAGGCTTGGATTCAGCAGCGAGCAACTCAATATCACAGCAAGAGTTACTATAAAGTGTAGAAAATTTGACATTTGGTTATGACTGATCTAGATACTTATAAGCAACAACTAAGAGAATTTTTTGCGATCGCAGCATTAATTTTTGGCAGATGGCATCCTGTGGGTAGTGCTTTGGCTTGTTTGCTGTTTGGGGCTACAGAAGCTTTACAATTGCGAATTTAGGCATTAGGGGCCAATATCCCTGACCAATTTTTAATAATGCTACCTTATGCGATCGCTTTATTGGCATTAGTGGGTAAATTGGGGAAATCTACACCCCCTAAAGCTTTAGGTACTCCTTACTTTGGAGAAAATCGCCACTCAGACTAATTTAATAATTTGCTCAAACCCCTTATCTGGCAAATCGGGGGTTAGCACGCTAGCAAAATCAGCACATAATACATATAGCTAGCGTCCACCAAAAGCCATTAATGCCGCAAAATAACCAAACAACCGTCGAATTCCGCGATGTTACCTTTAGCCGCAATCATCGCCCCTTGGTGTCAAACCTCAATTTCACCATTCGCCAAGGAGAAGCACTAGTATTACTTGGGCGCAGTGGTAGCGGCAAAACTACAACAATGAAGCTAATTAATCGCCTATTTACACCTACACAAGGCGAAGTTTTATTTGATGGTATTCCCACAACTGAATGGGATGAAATTAAACTGCGGCGAAAAATTGGTTACGTAATTCAAGAAATTGGTTTATTTCCCCATTTCACTGTAGAACGCAATGTGGGTTTAGTCCCGTCTTTAGAAGGTTGGCAACCGAAACAAATTAAAATGCGGGTTTATGAATTGTTGCAACTTGTAGGCTTAGAACCAGCACAATTCGCCGGGCGTTACCCGCACGAACTTTCGGGAGGACAAAAGCAAAGAGTCGGTGTAGCCAGGGCTTTAGCAGCAGATCCGCCAGTGTTGTTGATGGATGAACCCTTTGGCGCACTCGATCCAATTACGCGCCTAGAACTGCAACAAGAGTTTCGGCATTTGCAGCAAGAGTTAGGTAAAACAGTTGTTTTCGTCACCCACGATATTCAAGAAGCCTTTGTCTTAGCATCGAGAATTGGTTTAATGTCTGGCGGAGAATTGATAGTATTGGGGACGACAGATGAATTTATGCGATCGCAACACCCAGAAACCCTTGCCTTTCTTCAATGTCTGCGTTCCTTGCAAGATACTTTATGAAAAATTTCTTCCTCGTTAAGTATGCCCCAGAAATCCTTCAGCATACTCTCGAACATCTATTTTTGGTAGGCATTGCCATTGGAATTGCCATACTTGTAGGCATTCCTTTAGGTATTTTGATTACACGTAAAACCTATCTCCGCCAGCCAATTCTCGGCATAGCAAATATTTTTCAAACTATTCCCAGTTTGGCGCTGTTTGGCTTACTCATTCCTGTTCCCATAATTGGCGGAATTGGCGCAGTACCAGCTATTGTTGCTCTGACTGTATATTCCTTGCTGCCAATAATTCGTAACACTTACACAGGTATTACTGGCGTAGATCCAGCGATTCGAGAAGCTGGGAGAGGCATGGGAATGACAGATAGACAATTATTGTTGCAAGTTGAAATTCCTTTAGCACTGGGATTTATTTTGGCAGGAGTGCGAGTAGCAACAGTCATTGCCATTGGTATTGCAACTATTGCAGCGGCTATTGGTGCAGGTGGTTTAGGAGTGTTTATTTTTCGCGGCATATCAGTAGTGAACAATCAGTTGATTTTAGCTGGTGCAGTTCCGGCGGCGGCAATTGCATTACTCGCTGACTTCGCAATTGGCTTGATGGAGAATAAATTAAAAATTAAAAGTTAAGTAATGAAAAGATTTTTGGCATTGTGCTTTTTAACTTTTGCTTTGTTGCTGGTAATCGCTGGCTGCACGGGAAATATCAATAGTAATAAAGATGCTAATATAGTTGTTGCTTCAAAAGATTTTACTGAACAAGATATTTTAGGCGAATTGTTAGCGCAGCAAATCGAGGCGACAACTAATTTAAAAGTAGCTCGTCGTCCCCGTTTAGGTGGTTCATTTGTTTGCCATAACGCTATTAAGGCTGGCATAATTGATGCTTATATTGAGTATACAGGCACAGCTTTGACTGCAATTTTAAAGCAAAAACCAGTTAATAAATCCGAAGAAGTTTACGAAATCATAAAACAAATATACGCCCAGCAATTCAATCTGGAAGTGATGCCTAGCTTAGGTTTTGAAAATACTTTTGCGATGATTATCCGAGGTGAAGATGCCAAGCAGAACAATATTCAAACTCTCTCCCAAGCTACTCAATATACACCGCAGTGGCGTGGCGGTTTCGGTTACGAATTTTTAGAACGCGAAGATGGTTTCCCAGGATTAGCTAAAACTTACGATTTGCGTTTTGCTAAACCACCCCAAATTATGGACTTGGGTTTAATATATCGTGCTTTGATTCAAAAACAGGTGGATATGGTAGCAGGTAATTCCACTGATGGGCAAATTTCTCGCTTGGGTTTAGTTGTACTCAAGGATGATAAACATTATTTTCCACCTTACGAAACTGTGCCAATTGTTCGACAAGAAATATTAAAAAAATATCCCGAATTAAAAACAGCGATCGCTTCCCTCTCTGGAAAAATTTCGGCAGATGAAATGCGGCAATTAAATTATTTAGTTGAGGGGGAATTACGTGATGTTAAAGATGTTGTTCAGGAGTTTCGCAAATCGAAGGGATTATAATAATTCGTAATTAAGGGTTAGCGTAACTTTCCAATCTCCCAAAAGCTTCAACACCGCGCCAGGTGGTAACTCGATTCTTTCTGCTGTAATTACGGTATCCATAATTAGCTCATATTTTAGATATTGGCGTAGACGCGTTCGCGCAGCGTCTTGTAAAGAAGCGGCTTGTCGCCAGACATCGCATCACATGGAGGACAAGGATTAAACAACCACAAAATTGTTGTTCGTTAGTGACAATCCGGCAGATAATCCGGCAAATTGTACCTGAGTAAATGCGTCTGCACTACCATCAGAGTCAAAGAACAATGCACCTGTAGTGGAGTTATAAATAAATCGCTGGAGAAGAGTGGTTGCAGATTCTCCAAGTGTAAACTGACTTGCCTGAAGTACACCTACTGATAAACCGCCACCAAAACCAGCAGCCGACACCTGAATTAATTCATTCGGTTCATTAATGCTACCGAAGTCACGTATCAGATCAAGACCTTCATCGAAACTATTGAAAACAAAGGTATCAGTGCCACCTTCCCCAAAAAGCCAATCATTACCACCACCGCCTGTAAGGCTATCATCGCCATTACCACCGTTGAGGGTGTTATTACCACTGGCACCAGAGGCTGTTAGAGTATCATTACCATCGCCCCCAGAGAGGAGGTTCTTGCCAGATGAGCGAGAGCTGGAGTAAACATCAAAATATTGGTACGAATCGCCAGAGATATCGAGAAAATCATTGCCATCGCCTCCAAAAAGCAGGTTATCGCCTGATGAACCTGTAGCATCCAAAATATCGTTACCAGCACCACCGTTGAGGGTGTTATCGCCATTTGAGCGAGAGCTAGACGATTGGAGATCAGTGCTGGTTTCATTCCCAGAGATATCTAGAAAATCATTGCCATCGCCCCCATCTAAGAGGTTATCGCCAAGTGAACCGCTAGCATCCAAAGAATCGTCACCAACACCACCGTTGAGGGTATTATTGCCTAAAGAGCGATCGTCGAGATTTTTGCCGTATATGGAGACGTATTCGGATAAGCTGATGTCGCTGCCAGAGGCGAAGAGAGAATCATTGCCATCGCCACCATTAAGCAGATTATTGCCTGAGGGGAAGTCAGCATCCAAAAAGTCGTTATCAATACCACCATTAAGGGTATTATTGCCCGCACCACCCCTCAAAATGTCATTGCCGCTTAAGCCTTCAATAATGTCATCACCCCCTTGACCATTGATCACATCATTGGAATTGTCAAATCCGCTAACATTGTTGTTGAGGTCGTTTAGAAAGGTGACTGTATTTTTTTTAAACACAGTGCTTTGGGTGGAGTTGGCATCGAAGACATCAAAGCTGTCGGTGATGGTAGTTTGCCCAAAAAACAGAATATTGCCCAAATCTACAGTGGCTCCAGTAGATTTGGTGAGGTTTTCCAGGTTGGACAGGGCAAAGTTTTCCAAAATGATTTTGCGACGAAAGGTAGACTCTTGAAAGTTGATTTCCAGGTTGTTGCCATTCTGGGTAAGGATCAAGTCTTGGGCAGTGAAGCCACTATTACTCTGGAAATTTAGGGTATCCACTTCAGCAATGACTGCTGCTGTTGGGTTTGTTGTTTTACCTACTCCACCAAAATCGGTGATTACACTCGTATAGGAGGGGTTGGCGCTCTCAAAAAATATATCGTTGCCACCGCCACCAGTTAGGGTGTCATCGTAGCCACCTAAAGCGCCCTGTAGGGTGTCGTTACCGCTGGTTCCAATGATAATTGCCATAAGTTTTTCCTACTTGAATCGATTTTGGGAGTAACTTCAGTTGTCATATCATGTTCGCTTGATTACTTACTAAACCCGAAGAACCCCACCCCGCCAAAGCTACGCTTCGTCTCCCCTCCCCGCAAGCGGGGAGGGGATTAAGAGGTGGGGTGCAATGACTGTGGAAATCATAACTAATTAGGCGGACATGATATCAATAATCGAGTTGGTGTTGTTTGATGGCACAAATAATCTGCCAAAAGTTAAAGCTTTCAGCATACTTTATTCAATGACATGAAGGATAACGATTAAACAACCACAAAATTATTGTTCGTTAATGACAAACCAGCAGATAATCCGGCAAATTGTACTTGAGTAAATGCGCCTGCACTACCATCAGAGTCAAAGAACAATGCACCTGTAGCGGAGTTATAAATAAATCGCTGGAGAAGAGTGGTTGCAGATTCTCCAAGTGTAAACTGACTTGCCTGAAGTACACCTACTGATAAACCGCCACCAAAACCAGCAGCCGACACCTGAATTAATTCATTCGGTTCATTAATGCTACCGAAGTCACGTATCAGATCAAGACCTTCATCGAAACTATTGAAAACAAAGGTATCAGTGCCACCTTCCCCAAAGAGCCGATCATTACCCTTGCCACCGATGATGATCGCATCGCCAAAGCCACCTCTGAGGGTGTCATTACCATTGCCACCTTTGAGGGTGTTATTACCAGTGGAAGGAGAGGCTATCAAGGAATCATTACCATCGCCCCCATCTAATATATTGTCTGCTGAACTGCTAACATCCAATGTATCGTCACCAACACCACCGTTGAGGGTGTTCTCACCAGAGGTGTTAATAGCAGAGAGGAAATCATTACCATCGCCCCCATCTAATAAATTATCGCCTGCTGAACCGTAAATATCTAATGTATCGTTACCAACACCACCGTTGAGGGTGTTATCGCCAGATATGCTACCCCCAACGTAATTTCCAAGTTCATCGTAAATGTAACTCAAGGCCTGTAAAGAATCATTGCCATTGCCTCCATTGAGGAGATGATTCCCTGTTGAAAAACTAATATCCAAGATATCTTCACCAGCGCCGCCATCTATTGTATCGTTACCATTGCCTGAGCGGAGTGTATCATTACCATTGCTTCCCAAAAGATAATCATCGTAGTCTGTACCTGTGATATTTAATTGTTCGATATTCTTGTAGCTAAACACTGTTGTGTCCGGTGTCGAAGAAATTACTACAGTGTTATTAGTTGGATTGAAAGTCGAAGTAATTCCGGTGGTAGCACTGCTATAACTGAAAGACAAGCTGTCGTTACCTGTTCCCCCGTCTACTGTTTGAGTTACTAACGTAGATAGGGAGGGGAAATTTAAAGAATCATCGCCATTGCCGCCATTGAGGGTGTTATTGCCATCGTCACCATTGAGAGTATCATTGCCATCGTCACCATTGAGAGTATTATTGCCATCGCCACCCCTCAAAATGTCATTGCCACTTAAGCCTTCAATAATGTCATCACCCCCTTGACCATTGATGACATCATTTGAATTGTCAAATCCACTAACATTGTTGTCTAGGTCATTTAGGAAGGTGACTGTATTTTTTTTAAAGACAGTGCTTTGGGTGGAGTTAGCATCGAAGACATCAAAGCTGTCGGTGATGGTAGTTTGCCCAAAAAACAGAATACTACCTAAATCTACAGTGGCTCCATTAGATTTGCTGAGGTTATCCAGGTTGGAGAGGGCAAAGTTTTCCAGGATGAATCTGGTATCACCATTTCCTTGAAAGCTGATTGACAAACTTGTGCCATTCTGGGTGAGAAGCAAGTTTTGAGCAGTGAAACCACTATTGTCCTGGAATATCAGAGTATCCACTTCGGCTATGACTGCTGCTGTCGGGTTTATTCCTTCACCTACTCCAGTAAAATCGGCGATCGTATGAGTGCCAGTATTAATTGTGTAGTTGCTTAGGCCTTTGTAAACAAATTTATCCTTACCACCGCCGCCTGTGAGGCTATCATTACCATTACCACCTGTGAGGCTATCATCGCCATTACCACCGTTGAGGGTGTTATTACCAGTGGCACCAGAGGCTGTTAGAGTATCATTACCATCGCTCCCAGAAAGGAGGTTCTTGCCAGATGAGCGAGAGCTGAAGTAGGAGTCCGAATATTGGTAAAAATAGCCAGAGATGTCTAGAAAATCATTGCCATCGCCTCCCAAAAGCAGGTTATCGCCTGATGAACCTGTAGCACTCAAGATATCATCACCAGCACCACCGTTGAGGGTGTTATCGCCTTCTGAGCCAGAGATAGACGCTGAATACTGCTCACTGCTTCCACTTCCAGAGATGGAAAGAGAATCATTGCCATCGCCTCCATCTAAGAGGTTATCGCCAAGTGAACCGCTAGCATTTAAAGTATCATCACCAACACCACCGTTGAGGGTATTATTGCCTAAAGAGCGATCGTCGTAGTCTGGTGCGTAGGAATAGTACTTGTAGCTGCCAGAGATGGAGAGAAAATCATTGCTATCGCCACCATTAAACAGATTATTGCTTGAGGGGGAGTCAGCATACAGAGTATCGTCACCAACACCACCGTTGAGGGTATTATTGCCCGCGCCACCCCTCAAAATGTCATTGCCACTTAAGCCTTCAATAATGTCATTACCACCTTGACCATTGATCACATCATTGGAATTGTCAAATCCACTAACATTGTTGTCTAGGTCGTTTAGGAAGGTGACTGTATTTTTTTTAAACACAGTGCTTTGGGTGGAGTTGGCATCGAAGACATCAAAGCTGTCGGTGATGGTAGTTTGCCCATAAAACAGAATATTGCCTAAGTCTACAGTGGCTCCAGTGGATTTGCTGAGGTTATCAAGGTTGGACAAAGCAAAGTTTTCCAGGATGAATTTGTATCTACCAAACTCTTGAAAGCTGATTTCCAGACTTGTGCCATTCTGGGTGAGGAGCAAGTTTTGGGCAGTAAAGCCACTATAGAGGTGGAAATTTAGGGTATCCACTTCGGCAATGATTGCTGCTGTTGGGTTTGTTCCTTTACCTACTCCACCGAAATCGGCGATCGTATTAATGTAGTTTGAGCCGCCCTCAAAAAATATATCGTTGCCACCGCCACCAGTTAAAGTGTCGTATTCCTCGTAGTAATCAATAGCGCCCTGTAGGGTGTCGTTACCGTTGGTTCCAATGATAATTGCCATAAGTTTTTCCTACCTGAATCGATTTTGGGAGTAACTTTAGTTGTCAATAATCGAGTTAGTGCTGTTTAATTGCACAAATAATGTACCAAAAATTAAAGCTTTCGGAATACTATTCAGTCTTTAGATAGAGCCACAAATTATTCATTAAAGATTTCCCCTTTAATTCGCTTACAAACATTACTATCCGAGTATTGAGGACTATCTAAGTCTTAAGCACTGTACAAAATTTAGTTGGTTTGTCAACGCATAAGTCTTACTAGTTTCAAATAGCTAGGAAACACTTAAGACAGCATAAAACAGGAAATCTGTATGCATTCGTTGTCAGCATAGCTTGCCGCCGTAAGCATCGCCCGTGAATTTCTATCTAGAAAGTAGGAAACATCAAAATCACTTACATACAGGATAAGCGATCGCAGGATTGATAAATTCAATGAACAGATTGTTAATTAAAGGTTTTTGCTTACAAATACAAAGCCACGGCTCTTCTTTGATACGGAATCATTTGTCAGCATTGCTTTCCATAAATCTGTTGTTTTTACCCAAACTGGTGGATACTTATAACGAGAAACATCAAGAATTAAAAATCTATCTGTTTGCTCATTATATGCCGCTACAGGAGAAATATGTCCACCTTTCTCTTGACCAATTTCTTTGCGTAAATAGTTTACTAAAATGAAATTTTGCGGTTGTTTTAAATTTTCTGCTGCTTGTTTGCGGAACTGCTCTAAACTAGTGTCGGCAGCGTGGTAAACATTAACTTTAACGCCATAACTAGCTAGTAATTGCCCTAACTGTTCTAGAGTCATACCTTCGCGAGACACAGCTTCGGGAGTTAGCACTTTTTTTGTATTATCATTACTAAAAAAGTTTTCTTGAGTAAATACTCGATATGGCTTGTATTGTGGTACTTCTGGTGCTGGAATTTTTAGACTATTCAGTACCATAACCATACTAGCAACACCACAATATGCCTGATTATTTTGAGTGGTGAATTGCATACTCAAAGGAAAGAAGTCTTGATTGGACTTACTCTCAAATAATAATTTTTCACCTTCAGGTGTATTAAAACCAACTAAATTAGAGGATAGCGGTAATGTTTGAGAGAGAACGCTTCCACTAGAGATACATAATCCAATAGTTAAAGCTTTAAAAAATGTTTTACTTATTTTTCGCAACATAGGATTTATAAGTAATGTAAAATTTTCAAATCAGCTTGTATTAATAATCTCACACCACGATGCTAGACAAATATAAAATTTTAGGAGAAATTGTATAAAAATGCTTACTGTTGCTAAACCTAAGCGAGTTGCCAGCGTAATCTTTTCTTTTACTGTCTTACTTTACAGCCAAGTCGCATCAGCCGCCTTAACTTTACCTTTACGCAGCAAGAAGGGAATGGTGGTTTCAGCCCATCCTTTAGCAAGTGAAGCGGGAATTTTGATGTTACGTAAAGGGGGTAATGCAGTGGATGCAGCCGTCGCTACAACCTTTGCACTTTCTGTAGTTGAGCCTTTTTCAGCCGGAATCGGTGGCGGCGGATTTTTACTGATGCACTCTGAGAAAACTGGCGAGATGAAAGCGCTAGATTTCCGCGAACGCGCACCCCTAAAAGCCACAAGAAATATGTATCTAGAGGCAGAAGGAAAAGTGCGTCCCAATGCAAGTATTAATGGTTATTTGGCAGTAGGGACACCAGGAACGGTAGCGGGACTTTATGAAGTGCATCATCGCTATGGTAAGCTTTCTTGGCAAGAGGTGGTGAAACCTGCGATCGCACTCGCTAAAGATGGTTTTATTCTTAGCAATATGGTAACTTGGCGTTCTCTGCAAGCAAACGATCCCCGCAAGCAAGTAGTTCTCAACAATCCGGCAGCGCGGGAAATTTTCACTCGCAAGGGTGAATTTTACCAACCAGGGGAAAAGCTAGTGCAGCGTGATTTGGCACGCACTTTAACAGCAATTGCCGAAAATCCCCAAAGTTTTTACACCGGAAGTATTGCTCGTGCGATCGCTTCTGATATGGTAAAAAATGGTGGTTTAATTACTCTCGAAGACCTAAAAGCTTATAAGCCAATCTGGCGTACTCCCATTTGTGGCAATTTCCGCAAAGCTAAAATTTGCTCAATGCCACCACCATCATCAGGAGGCGTTCACCTATTGCAGATTTTAAATATTATCGGTGACACAGATTTGAAATCTTTGGGATGGCATGATCCAGACGCGATACATTTAATGGTAGAAGCAATGAAGATTGCTTATAGCGATCGCTCAAAATATTTAGGCGATCCTGATTTTGTCAAAGTCCCTGTACAAGAACTGCTCAGTCCAGCTTACGCCAAAAAACGTCGTCAAGAAATTAATATGCAAATGGCTCGACCCTCCACCGAAGTCAAGCCAGTAGATTTAAATTCAAAATGTCTGCGTCTTCCCTCATTCCCTTGTCTTCCCCATGAATCTCCCCAAACCACTCATCTGACTGTTGTGGATGAACAACACAACGCTGTAAGTCTGACTTTCACGATTAACCTCATTTTTGGTGCGGGTATTGTGACACCGGGAACTGGAATTGTTCTCAACAATGAGATGGATGATTTTGCCGTTGCGCCAGGAGTACCTAATGCTTTTGGTTTGGTTGGTAATGATGCCAACAGCATTGCACCCCGCAAAACTCCTTTATCCAGCATGACTCCCACAATTGTCACAGAAAATGGTCATTTTCGGATGGCAGCAGGCGCGCCTGGTGGTAGCACCATCATCACCCAGGTTTTGCAAGTAATCCTGAATGTGCTGGAATACAACATGGATGTTGGTGCAGCTATTTCTGTTCCACGCATACATCATCAATGGCTGCCAGATGAGTTGCGCGTTGAATCCTGGGGCTTGGATGCTTTGACTTTGCAAGACTTACGCCGTCGGGGGCACAAAATTAAGGAAACTACTCCTTGGGGTAATGGTAACGCGATCGCTGTTACATCTGATGGAACTTTAGAAGGAGCCGCCGATCCTCGCGGTGAAGGTTCCCCCAGAGGTTTGTGAGGAAGACGCCGGGACACAAAAAATAACTAATGACAAATGACAAATGATAAATGACTATTGATTTTGGATTGTTGACTCTGCGTAACTGCTGCTGCCAAACTCGTTTGCCCGTGCGCTAGGTACTAGTGTCCAACCTGCTTTCAAAAGTTTTTGATAAGTTGCCCAACCTTTAGAGCCACCTGGTATTTGATAATCTGGGACTGTAAAATGTCCAAAAGCTGTATAAGGACGCCAGGGTTGATTGGGTTCTGTCTGCAAATACAAAATTTTCTCTCCGTCGCCACCAGACTTAGATAACCAGCACATTTGTCGATGCATTGCAAACTCCTTTGCTTTTAGCTAATGATGCATAATAGCTGATCTTTGTCAAGCTAATTATCACCCTTGGGGATAATTTTTGCCTAATACTTTAGACAAAATGTAATTAAGTTCTATCCACTGCGGGATAATTGCTTAACAACTCATAGCCTGGAAGACAGCTGCTAACGGGACATAAAGATAAACAGTTTTGCCTCACCTTGTTTATTGGGTGAGATTTTTCCCATGTTATCCGCGTTTTTTGCGATCGTGTGTAACAATCACTACTATTTTGGCTGAGGCTCGGAATCAAACTATTTGTTTTTCTGCTGAGATATATAAGCGCAGATTCTAGAAGTTAGTTATAAAGTTTCGTTGATTAAACACTCTGAGCAAACAATATAAAATCTATTTTGATGTTGGTTGTCTATAATCGTCCGTTTGATGACGAGATACAATTTCGTATTTATCTATAAGCTAAATTTAAATCCCCGACTTTTTAAACAAGTCGGGGATTTGAGCAACAAGTTGGGTTACTAGAAGGATGGAGCATACAATTTATCGCCGACAATCTCGCGAATTGTCTCTACTAGTTGGCTGTATGCAAAGTTAGATAAAACTGGTTGTGCTGTTTGCAACTGAATTTCTCGATCTAAATCAATCCATGACTTGCAGCCACCGTATTTGGCGTAATAAGGAATTTCTTGCTCAAGCGGTAGTTTATATGTTCGTAAGAGGAGAATATAAAGGGGTTGACGTGCTTTCCATTTGAGGCGATCGCTAATAAAATGCTCGTTCCAAATATGGAAGGGAAGTAAGTTGTTAACAATAGATTCGTCACTACAGGGCAAAATATCTGTAATTTCAGCCCAACTACCAATGCGAACTGTTTCAGGATGCCAGCCTGATGTTACTGGATAGACATTATTGGCATATTCAGCTTTCAGCATGAAAGCTTGTTGATGTTCATAAGTAGGATAAAGCAGAATTTGCTTGTGAGCAACTTGGAAATGTCCATTTCGTTCGTGGATACCGCCTTTGCGGAGCAACATAATTGTTTTGCCACCTTCCAAGGCATTTATGGCAACTGCCCATTCTTTGAGAGCATGAAAAGTTGTAGTCAATTCCATCGGCATCTACTGTAACTCTGATTTAATTTGAAGTTAAGGCTGACAAAGTATGAACCTATCCAAGGCAATAAATTAGGAAAGCGATCGGTGTTTCCAATTTTTCTGGCGTCCAGTTAGGAGAAGCAGCAAGTTATGGACGTATTGATAGTTTACAACCATCCTATTCTTTATTCTGGAGACAGGTAGAACAAGATGCATTGCCCTATTGTATCGAAAACAATATTTCTATCCTTGCTTATTCGCCTTTAGCTCAGGGGTTGTTAACAGGAAGATTTGCTCTCAGTCACAAATTTGACCCAATAGATAACCGTGCTAAAAATAAACTGTTTCAAGGCGAAAACTTTGAACGTGTTCAACAAGCGCTAGAAAAACTGCGTCCTATAGCCCTTCTTTATAATTGTACCCTCGCTCAGTTAGCTTTAGCCTGGTTAATTGCTCAACCTCAAACAAATGCGTAGACGCGTCTTAGCGGCTTGTCGGCAGACATCGCTGGAGGGCGTTATCCCGAACAAGCACGAGATAACGCTTTAGCCGCCCAAATCCCAGAAATTGATGCCATTAGCCGTATTGTCATCGACCATCTGGATGACAATCAGATTATGTAGGATTGATGACAATGCAGTTTGGTTACTATGCTTAATCTATTCAATATCCCTATAACTTTCTTTAAAAGATAGCTGGGGATCAAATTTATGGTTCTAGATTGCAAAATCTAACAAAACGTCAACTTTCGTAAACTAAGGATTGCAACTCACAAATTAAGTGATAACTTAAATAGTAGGACACCAAACCAAATAAAACCAAACAAAAAGGGTCAATGACTTAGTGTCCCCTTGTCATCAGCCCAAGCAAATTTCAGCATATCAAATGTGATAAAAGTGGCAAAAAGCCTAATGTAGAAGGCAAAGCCAAATCCTAAAGCGGAAAAACGCAAGAATGCTGAGTTTGTTAGTTTTTTAGTCCACCCTAGTTATTAACCTTCAGTTAGTTAATTAGTTTAAAATTTGAAAGCTGTAAACTCGATAAAACCTGGTCAACCTCGACCAGGTTTTTGGTATTTTACTGTAATATAATTTTCTGAATACGGCAGGATTCTTGGTGGGGCTTTGTTAAGTTGAGCGACAGATAAACCCAACAAAGTCTTGATAATGTTGGTTTACCCTTGGGGAAGCAAGCTACATTCCTCAAGTCAACCTACATCAGTATAATTTTTAGTCTTAACTGAACTAAATTAAAGCGTACTGGACTCTAGCTAATTTTCTAGCAGGGAATAAAATAGGACAGCAACATATCCTGCTAGGAGAATTTGATGATAAATTATCGCTTTTTAAATAAAATTACTACAGTTATGATTGTAACTGCCCTTTCTTTTTCCTGTAAGTCTTCTGTTATTAGAAATACAGAACAGGCAAAAGCAACTGAGAAACCGAAGCCACAACAAAATCTTATCTATGGCGATTTAATTATTAAAGAGCAATCAGATTATCTAATGATTCCTGTTAGTCTTGCAGAGCAGAATGAAGATAAAGGAATTGATTTAAACCTTTCACGTTCTTATGAATATGAAAGGAGTAACCAATTATTATATAACATTATCTTTTATCGAAAGCAAGATGGTGAAGCTCATCTTTTATTAAATAAAAAAGCCGCGATCGCCTCCTTCGATTTACTGGAGGTAAAAGCGGCAAACAAGCCAACTACAAGAGTTTGGTTGTATAAAATCATTGACGAAGACACAAATACAGATAAAAAACTCAATAGTGAAGATGCTACTATTGGCTATCTATCTGACTTATCAGGTAAGAACCTCCAGCAAATTACCCCAAATAATAGTCGAATAATCAGTTGGGTTATTGTTCCAAGTCAAAATGCAATTTTTCTAAAAATTATCAAAGATTCGGATAATGATAAAAAGTTTACAAAAGAAGATAAAACGAATTTTGTAAGGGTTAATTTCGATAAAATCGGTATGGGAACCGAGATTATTAGCGATCAAATAGAGCAAGAAATTAAATCTTATGTTTTTAAGTAACTTGGTTGTAGTAAGCGCCTGAAGTCACTTACTACTAACCTTTAATCCAATACGGTTCAGTGCATATAATTGGTCTTTCAAGACGCGATTTATCGTGTCTGTACATAGGGTTTTGGGTTTATCTGAACTGTATTGACCTTTAATCATTCATGCCCACTTACTTAGACAAAACCCAATCGCATAAAAGTTGGTTTACTTTATCCGGTATTTCATCATGAGGACAATGACCTGCCGTTAAGAAATATTCTGTTAATTCAGGACAATATTGGCGAAACTTTGGAGAACGTTCTCTAGTATTCATCCAAGGGTCAGCTTCTCCCCACAACATCAATAAAGGACAAGTTAATTGCTTTAGTAGCACATCAACTTTTTCCCCTTGAGGACTGCTAAAAACTGAAACAAACACATCCAACGCACCCGGATCAAAAGCAGGACGAGAAATTTCTTCTACCAATTGGTCTGTAACTGCACTTTTATCAAGATACACCTTTTCTAAAGTTTGGCGAATTACCCAACGTTGTCGCACATATTGAAATAACAGAAACTGAGCTAAAGGTTGTTGAAACATCCATTTAACCGAATCACCCAAGAGTTTCTCTAAAGAAGAGGGTTGTTTGGGTGGCTGAATTTCGCTTTGTAAAGCTTCAGGTTCAGATGTCGGTTGGCTTTCGCTAAAAGGCCCGGCACTATTGAGCAACACTAATCCAGCTGCACTGTCGGGACGTTGTGCAGCAACACACAAGCAAGCATAGCCACCAAGGGAATTACCTGCTAATACTGCTTTTTGACCAATCACTTCGCTGATAAAATCATGAAGTTGATCGCGCCACAAGTCGCCACTGTACTGCAATTTTGGTTTAGCCGATCGCCCAAATCCCAAAAGGTCGATCGCAAATACTTCAAAATCTTGACACAATCCTGTGATATTCTTGCGCCAGTGGTCTGTAGAAGCACCAAATCCATGTACTAAAAGTAAGGGCGGACGTTGCGCTTGCTTCTCTCCCGCACGCACATAGTAAACGTTGTGCCCGCGCCACTGCCAATATTTGCCAGGAATTGGAGTTGTAGAGGAGGCTGTAGTTACCTGCATGATTTAAAGAAATGTTAAGTAGCTTTTAATAATTGTAAGCTAGATGCAGGGATTGGGGCAGGGAAGCAGGGGAGCAGGGGAGCAAGGGAGCAGGGGGGATAAATGACAAATACTTCGGCTTCGCTCAGTACAAGTGACTAATGACAAATGACAAAAAAAATTACAGGTAAAACTAAACTACTAGGAGTCATTGGACATCCTGTGGAACATTCGCTGTCGCCAGTGATGCATAATGCTGTGCTCGCACAATTAGAATTAGATTACATTTATTTACCTTTTCCGATTGAACCACAGAATTTAGAGATGGCGATCGCAGGTTTAGCTGCTGTTGGGGTTGCCGGCTTTAATGTGACAATACCTCACAAGCAAGCAATCATCCCCCTACTGTCAGAAATTACGCCCCTGGCTCAAACTATCGGAGCCGTGAATACTGTTAGCCGCCAAAATAACCAATGGGTAGGTACGAATACAGATATAGAAGGATTTATTGCCCCTTTACAAACAACATATAAACAAGATTGGAGTCAGAAAGTAGCGATAATTTTAGGCAATGGTGGTGCAGCTAGAGCAGTTGTAGCAGGTTGTACTCAGCTAGGTTTTGCCCAAATTCATGTTGTTGGGCGCAATATGCAGAAATTAGAAGAATTCCGCAATAGTTGGAGCAATTCATCTCTAGCTGAGAAATTCCAGCTTCATCAATGGGAGGAATTGCCAAAGCTAATTCCCCAAGCAAATCTGCTCGTAAACACAACTCCGATCGGGATGTATCCCAAAGTTGACGAATCGCCTTTGAGTGTAGAAGAAATAGCGAATTTACCAACGGGTGCGATCGCTTACGATTTAATATATATTCCTAAACCGACGCAATTTCTCCAGCAGGCTGAAAAACAAGGCGCAATTGCGATCGATGGATTAGAAATGTTAGTCCAACAAGGGGTAGCAGCATTAAAAATCTGGTTGCAGCAGGAAACTTTGCCTGTAGAAGTGATGCGCCAAGCCTTACAAAATCACCTTGGTTTAGGGGAGTGATGAAACTTAATTACCCCCCTTAATCCCCCCGATGCATTGGGGGGGAAACTAGAAATCCGGTTCCCTCCCCTTTGCAAGGGGAGGGTTAGGGTGGGGTAAAATTTAGCAAACTCAGCCATTAACTAAATTTTCTACACTATCAGCATCGTTCGGTAATGCAGCTGTTAAAACTTCGCTGCCTTCTGTAGTAACTAAAACATCATCTTCAATGCGGATACCACGGACATCAGCGAATTCAGATAAACGCTGCCAATTCACCACATTCTGATATTTTGAACGAACATTAGCATCATTTAAAATTGCTGGTACTTGATAAAAACCAGGCTCAATTGTGACTAACATTCCTGGACGCAGAGGGCGATTTAAACGGAGATAGCTTAAGCCAAAGCGATCGCTCCTTGCACGTCCCTCTTCATACCCTGCTAAATCGCCTAAATCTTCCATATCATGAACATCTAAACCCAGTAGATGACCGATACCATGAGGAAAAAACAGCGCGTGAGCATCCATCTCTACTAAATCTTGGGGATTTCCTTGTAGAATGTTTAACTCTACTAAACCTTCCGCGATCGCTGTAGCCGCTTGCAGGTGAATATCCCCATACTCTACACCAGGCTGGATTTTGGCAATGCAAGCATCATGGGCTGCCAACACCACATTATAAATATCTCTTTGGGTAGATGAAAACTTGCCGGAAACTGGCCACGTGCGAGTCACATCACCTGCCCAACCCATCTCAGTTTCAGCACCAACATCGGCAAGCAGTAAATCACCTGGTTGCAAACTATGGTGATAATGCTCGTTATGCAAAACTTCACCGTGAACGGTGACAATACTGTTGTAAGAGGTAGTCATATTGTGGGCAATAATTACCCCTTCCATCGCTGCCCGAACTTCTGCTTCTAGTTTGGCTTGGGGTGTTGCTGCCATTCCAGCTTTGTGAGCTTTGACAGTGACAGCCGCAGCTTTTCGCAACTCGGTTAATGCACCATCATCGTGGGTGAGGCGGAGAGAAACGATCGCCTTAGCTAACTCCAAGTCAATTCCTTGGGGAGGACTTTGTGGTAAAACCCATTTATTTAACACCTGTGATTGCTGCGTCCAAGTAGCTGCATCTTGGACAGCAAGTGTAGCGGCATTGTCTACCCAAGACTCTAATTCTGCCATTGGTCGAGCCACATCCGCCCCAATCTTCTCGGCTATTTCCTCGCGTGTTGGCATTTCTCCATGCCAAAGGGCGCTACTGGGTGACGGATCGTCGATGAATAGTTCTAGCTTGCCCGCTTCTAAACGAATTGCCGCTTTTGGTAATGGTATTCCGGCGAAATAGAGGAAATGACTGCTAGCACGAAACGGAAAGGGATTTGCAAGAAAGTTGCGTGGATTGTTACTACCTGACCACAGAATTACTGGAAAATCAATCAGGTTGGCTAGTTGTTGCCGTCGCTGGCGTAAAGTATCGACTAGGGAAGTAGAAGTTTGTTGGATAAGCATAAATGTCAAAAGGATAAAGGTGATAATTTTGCCTTTATTTAGTCGTTATCTTCTTTATCGTCATCGTTTTGATCATTTTTGCGATCGCCATCTTTGTCGTCACCATCTTTGTCGTCGTCATCTTTGTCGTTCTGGTTAGGTTGTAACTCTGGTTTTTGTTGCTCAATTGGTGCAAGTGGCCGCGGGGTTTCAACAACACAACTAACTAATCCTCCAGAAATTAGCGCTAAGTTGACAGCAGCAAAGATGCTTCTGAAGATTTTTATCCTCGCGTTTTCGGTTTGCTTTAACATTGATTCTAGTTTTTAGAGATTGTATTCCTAATTTCTAAGGTACTGTATATAACGATTCTGATTTGGATTAACACAGGGTAGAGCGCACGATATGTAATCGCAACGGTCAGCATAAATCTCTAACGCACTCCTGATAAATAATATATTGCTGTCTAATTTTCAAGGCGACTCTAATGGGACAAATCATTACTCAAGTTGATGCTTTTACCAATCAAGCTTTCGCAGGTAATCCTGCTGCTGTCTGTGTTTTGCCTACTCCCCAAAATGAGCGCTGGATGCAGAACGTAGCGCAGGAGATGAATTTATCTGAAACGGCTTTTTTAGTCAGACAGGATGATGGCTTTAATCTGCGTTGGTTTACGCCTACGGTGGAGGTGCCGCTTTGTGGTCACGCAACCTTAGCTAGTGCCCATGTACTTTGGTCAGAGGGACATTTGTCGCCTGATGAAGTTGCACGTTTTTATACTAAAAGTGGAGTGCTGATTGCGAAGTTACAAGGTGAGTGGATTGAGTTAGACTTTCCTGTAAATCACTCACAAGCAGCGATCGCACCTCCAGAACTGGGCCAAGCTTTGGGTGTACCCTACAAATCTGTCTTGCAGAATTCAATAGGTTATCTAGTGGAATTGGAATCTGAAGAATTAGTGCGGCAAATACAGCCTAATTTTCAACTGCTAAAAACCTTACTGCTTCCGAATGTTATTGTCACCAGCCTCACACAATCTGATTCTCAATATGATTTCGTCTCTCGCTTCTTTGCACCCGGATTAGGTGTTAATGAAGACCCCGTTACAGGGGCGGCTCATTGCTGTCTAGCTTCCTTCTGGCGCGATCGCTTGCGCAAAAATGAGTTCTTGGCTTATCAAGCATCTAGTCGCGGTGGAGTAGTGAAGGTATATTATGACGGAGGCGATCGCGTCTTTCTCGCTGGACAAACGGTAACTGTGCTACGAGGGGAGTTATTTACCGCATCAACCTAATATTACAAATCAATAATATCCAGCAAAAAGTCACTATCAAGAACTTGGGCAATAGAATAACCTCAAGAAAGTTATAGGAAGCGATCGCATCTTTTTTGCCATACAAGCTGTAATGCGCTTATCTTAGACTGTTTCGGTAAAAGTTAGACTTACCTCTTTTTTTAGTAAAGGTGTTGCTCTCTACATAATTTTCGTAAAGCGAAACAATCGCATTGTTAGGCAAAACAATCGCATTGTCAGGCGAAACAATGGCATTGTCGGGCGAAACAATGGCATTGTCGGGCGAAACAATGGCATTGTCGGGCGATGCAATGGCATTGTCACGCGATGCAATGGCATTGCAGAAGGTTGACTTAAAATTGTACGTCAATACAACACACTAAACCGCAAGAGCGTACTTTTGCGAAGAAACAACTGTCACAATATTTAAACAAGCCTATATTTTTATTTCAAAAATGTCTGCTAAACACCAAGATAGTAGAAATACTATCCAATCTCGTGATTGGCCAATTGAGCAATTACCTGGACTGAGCCATGAGGAACAATCTCAACTCCAAAATTGTGGGATTACTAGCACAGTAGCCTTAGTCAAACAAGGTAAAACTCTAGAGTCAAGACTAGCGTTAGCAAATAAACTACAGATTCATCTTCAGTATGTAAATAAATGGATAGCTTTAGCTGACTTGGCACGTATTCCCAGTGTCGGGACACAATATTGTGGTTTATTGCTCCATGCAGGTATTGGTTCTGTAGTGCAGTTAGCTCAAACTCCTACTCACAGATTGCACCAACAAATCATGCGTTTGCAGGTAGCAACAATGCAGCGCCGAGATTTGTGTCCAGCAATTGAGCTAGTACAACAGTGGAGTCAGCAAGCGAAAGTAGTGCTGAGTGCTGAGTGCTGAGTGCTGAGTGCTGAGTGGGAAGCAGGGGAGGATAATTAATGACAAATGACAAATGACAAATGACAAATGACAAATGCCCTACTCTTTAGCTAAAACACCATTAAGGAAAATATCAGCGAGTCCTTCGGCCATTTCCTGCATTTGTTGGGGAGAGGCATCAGGTTCGATGAGGGTGTTGTTAGAAAAACCTGCGATCGCAAACATTCCTAAGAAAACTTTCGCAACTAGCTTTGCGTCCCCTTGACGATAAATGCCTTTATCCATCGCTGTTTGAAAGAATGCTTCGCCGACATCAGTCATTTTGGTAATAACTTCTAATTGAATGCGATCGCGCAAATCGGGGTGAAATTGCACCTCCATAAAACAAACACGCATCAAATCGGCATTCTTTTGGAAATTCCACATCCGACGGCGCATCACCTGAGCGACGGCTTTATAGCTGCCCATTTCACTTAATTCTGTGAGCAAATCTGTAAGAATCTCTACCCAGCCATTCGTGGCTACTTCCACCAAAATTGCTTTTTTATTTGGAAAATGACGAAATAGAGTACCTTCAGCTATACCTGCCGCTTGTGCTAAATCACGGGTGGTAGTACCGTCAAATCCCTGAGAGGCAAACAACCGTTGCGCTGCCTGTAAAATCCGGGTGCGCGTCTGAGCCTCTGAGGGCGGGGAAGAATTAAAAACTCGCATAACAGTTATGGTTAGATATCCGTAACAAAACTTGTAGCATTATTATCTAATGTCAAGTGCAAAGAGCCACTGAAAGCTTAATACAAGATTAACGCTCTTTTGCTAAGTATCCTGTTATTTAGGTAATGTAACTTTATCTTAATTCTCGCTTATGAACCAGAGCAGTCGGTCAATTTTAGATTTTAGACTTCGGCTACGCTCAGTCGAACGATTGGGGACTTCGACTTCCCTCAGTCAAACGATTTTGGATTGGTCAGATCGAGTATCTGTCATATTGCGGCGGTTGTTTGTTGCTTTGTTAGCTTTGATCGTTCTCTCATGGGGGTTACTACCAGAAGTCGCTCTAGCTCAAACTCAGACAGCACCTCCTCCTCAAGAAACCAAAACTCAAACCCCGCCAGTTCAAAGTTCAATCCAACCTTATCTCGATCGAGTTATTAAGCAGTTAACGGAGTTTCGTCTCAACAATGGTTTGAAATTTATTGTTTTGGAACGACATCAAGCGCCCGTGGTTTCTTTTCTAACTTATGCGGATGTGGGCGGTGTGGATGAGCCAGATGGCAAAACTGGTGTAGCTCATTTTTTGGAACATTTGGCGTTTAAAGGCACAACCCGCATTGGTACACAAGATTACAAAAAAGAAAAACCGCTACTAGATACCTTAGAGCAGTTGAATGCTCAAATTAAAACAGCGAAAGCCGATGGCAAAAAAGATGAGGTTGCTCGGTTAGAAACTGAATTTAAACAAGTGGAATTGCAAGCAGCCAAGCTTGTCAAGCAAAACGAATTGGGGCAAATTGTCGAACAAGCGGGAGGTGTGGGTTTAAATGCCAATACTTCAACTGAAGCTACCCGTTATTTGTACAGCTTTCCTGCCAATAAGCTAGAACTTTGGATGTCATTGGAGTCGGAGCGATTTCTTGATCCGGTAATTCGTCGTGAGTTTTATAAAGAGAAAGATGTAATTTTAGAAGAGCGACGGATGCGGATAGAGAATTCACCCATTGGATTGATGGTAGAAAAGTTTGTCGATACTGCTTACAAAGCCCATCCCTACAGGCGTCCGGTGATTGGTTATGACCAAGATATCCGCAATTTGACACCAGAAGATGTCCAAAAGTTTTTTGATACTTACTATGTACCAAGTAATTTAACCATTGCCATTGTCGGAGATGTCAATCCAGCTGAGGTGAAAAAACTGGCGCAAACCTATTTTGGCCGCTTTCAAGCCAAAACCAAAGCTGTTGAACAAATTCCGGTAGAACCGCCACAACAACAAACACGGGAAGTGACTTTACAACTACCTTCTCAACCCTGGTATTTAGAAGGTTATCATCGTCCGGCGATTACTCATCCAGATAATGCCGTCTATGAAATCATTGGCAGTTTATTAAGTGATGGGCGCACGTCGCGGCTATATAAGTCTTTGGTAGAAAAGCAGCGTTTGGCGCTAAATGCTCAAGGTTACAGTGGATTTCCTGGAGATAAGTACCCAAACCTGATCTTTTTCTATGCTCTCACAGCTCCTGGTCATACAGTTGATGAATTGGCGGTGGCTTTACGTCAAGAAATTGACAAATTAAAAACTGAGCCTGTAGCAGCGGCTGATTTGCAACGAGTGAAAACCCAAGCGCGGGCGAGTTTGTTACGTATTCTCGATTCCAATATGGGCATGGCTCAACAATTGTTGGAATATGAGGTGAAAACTGGCTCTTGGCGGAATTTGTTTAAGCAGTTGGATGAGATTTCAGCGGTGACGACGGCTGATATTCAACGGGTGGCAAAGGAGACTTTTACGCCGAAAAATCGCACGATTGGGAAGCTGTTGTCGAAAAAAGGATGAAAAACGAACCGCAAAGGGCGCAAAGGAAGAGAGATATGCAGAGGTATAAGGTGAAGGGTAAAAGGCAGATAGCGTTGAAAATTCAAAATAGGAAGGGGCTGCTTTATGTTTTAGTTGCTGTTTTTGCGTGTTTACTTTTAACTTGTAATTTTTCTCTGGCGGCGACGGCTGAGGCGAAGCATTACACAGAATTGCAGTTACCACCGCTACCTGAGATTAAGTTACCCAAGTATGAGCGGTTTGTGCTGCAAAACGGCTTGGTTGTGTATTTAATGGAAGATCATGAGTTACCGTTGGTGAATGGTACAGCGTTTGTACGGACAGGGAATCGCTTGGAACCAATGGAGAAAGTTGGGTTGGCTGGTTTTACAGGCGCAGTAATGCGAACTGGAGGAACTAAGAAGCATTCGCCTGATGAACTCAACGAGATGTTAGAACAACGGGCGGCATCTGTGGAAGTTGGTATTAGTGAAGCTTTTGGTAGTGCTAGCTTTGACGCACTGAGTGAAGATTTAGAAACGGTGTTTGGGCTGTTTGCTGAGGTGCTACGATCGCCTGTATTTGCTCAAGAAAAGCTAGACTTGGCGAAAACTCAAGCCAAAGGTGGGATTGCCCGTCGTAATGACAATCCAGATGGGATTGCTAATCGAGAATTTAAAAAATTAATCTATGGCAAAGATAGCCCTTATGCTCGCACGATAGAGTATGCAACGGTAGATAAGGTTGAGCGTGAAGATTTGCTCAAGTTTTATCAGCAATATTTCCACCCCAATAATATGATTTTGGGGATTGTGGGTGATTTTGATAGTAAGAAAATGCGATCGCTGATTCAAGCTAAGTTTGCCAATTGGCAGCGTAACCCAGGTATTGCTAAACCCACATTACCAAAGGTTTTGCCAGCTAATACAGGTGGAGTCTTTTTTGTCAATCAGCCACAATTAACCCAAAGTAGTGTGCTTATCGGGCATTTGGGCGGACGTTTCGACAATCCTGATTATCCAGCGCTGGATGTATTGAATGGGGTGTTAAGTGGATTTGGTGGACGCTTATTTAATGAAGTGCGATCGCGTCAAGGTTTAGCATACTCTGTCTATGGCCAGTGGAGTCCCCGTTTCGACTATCCTGGCATATTTATTGCAGGTGGACAAACGCGATCGGATGCTACTGTCCAGTTTGTCAAAGCCTTACAAGCTGAAATCAAGCGCACCCAAACTCAAAGAGTGACAGCAAAAGAACTAGCTTATGCCAAAGAGTCTACACTCAACTCCTTTGTGTTCAACTTTCAAGACCCCGGCCAAACCTTATCACGGTTGATGCGATACGAATATTACGGCTATCCTGCTGATTTTCTCTTTCGCTATCAAAAAGCTGTCGCCGCCACCACAGCAGCCGATGTCCAACGGGTAGCACGAGAATATCTTAAACCAGAAAAGATTGTGACTTTAGTAGTGGGGAATCAAACCGCCATTCAACCGCCATTGACACAGTTAGCTAAACAGGTGACACCAATAGATGTAACGATTCCTGGTTCGTAGCCACAGGCTAAGAATTAATAGCGTAGATGGGTAGATACTCAGTATCCAAATAAAATCGCAAGCCTTAGATCCCCGATTTCTTAGACAGTCGGGGATCTTGTTTTTAAAATAATTTTTTCCATTATCGGGAAATGACCGAGGACAAATTGGAGTAACAAGTAGAAACTAAATCAGGAACCAAAACCTCTGGGGTTCCCAGAGGTTTTTCTCTACTCTATTCATCTTTATAGGAGCGATCGCTCCAGCATACACTTCTATAAAAGGCTTCTTCAAGCAAGCGATGTCTAACGACAACCTGCGGCATATCTGAGAATCTAGCGATGAAGCAGCAAAAATTGTCGCAGCGAATTATTGAACTAGAGTAAGCTAAATTTAGGTTTCAACTATCGGGAGTGGAGATGATGTTGTTGGAATTAAAGCGCATCCATGTTCCACCAGGACAAAGAGTGCTACTACGAGATGTAACCTGGCAGGAATTGGAAGCAATTCTAGAAGATTTAGGGGAACACCGTGCTGCACGAATTGCTTATGACAGGGGAATACTGGAGATTATGGCACCGCTGCCAGAACATGAATATGACAAAGAAATTATTGGTGATTTAGTCAAAGCGCTTCTAGAAGAGTTGAGTACTGAATTCATCAGCCTTGGTTCTACCACTTTCAAAAACCAAGCAATGGCTCAAGGTATAGAACCCGATCAGTGTTTCTATATAAAAAATGAATCTAAGATTCGCGGCAAGAAGCGGCTAGATTTAGCAGTAGATCCTCCTCCAGATTTAGCTCTAGAAATTGATATTACTTCTCGCACTCATCCTAATATTTATGAAGCGCTAAAAGTACCTGAGCTTTGGCGTTTTGAGCGAGGAAAGCTCAAAATTAATGTTTTGCAAGACGGACATTATGTAGAATCTCAACAAAGCCTGAATTTTCCTTTATTCTCAGTAATTGAAGCAATTCCCCAGTATTTGGAGCAAAGTACAACAGCAGGCAGAAATGCAACGCTCAAAGCTTTTCGTCTTTGGGTACAAAAACAGATACAACAGCAATAACTTATACTGTCACCATAATTCACAACACACAGTAGATTTCAAGTTAGCGAAGTATATAAGCTAGTCTACCGCAAAGCATAAATAAATACATTTGTATAACCCAAAAGCCAGATGTAGAGGCGTGATAAATCGCGTCTTGAAATACCCTGAATTCTGACTCCTGAATTCTGAATTCTGCTATAGAACTATTGCCAAACTTAGCGTTAGCAGATAAATTGTATTTCTTTGAAGTCATTATTCCCACATTTTAATCGATGTTTCTTAAACCCAAAATACTTTTATCATGGCTGGCATTATTACTCAGTTTTGCAACTCTATTTCTTAGTTCTTGGATTATTCTTCCTGCTCCAAATATGTTTTTACTCACACTAGCAGTAGGAGCGCCAGAAGTCAGTCCTTGGTTATTTTTATTAAATTTTATCTTTTTATTGCTGTCTTTATTCTATATCCGTCGCCGTAAATTACAGCGTTTAGTTTGCATTTTCAGTTTAATCGGATTGCTAATTTGTGGATGGGTGCTAGTGAATATCCCACCAACTCAGATGCAGATGGCTAAAGCGATGAAACAAGGGCTGGGAGTAAATTATCTAGAGCAAATTCCCGTTCAAGTCAGGGCTAAAATGCAAACCCATCCCTTTAACTTAGTTAATTTCTTCTGGGGTATTCCATTAGGGAAAACGCGTCATCAAAAAGATATTCTCTTTGCTTCTCCTGGAGGAGTACCTTTAAAAATGGAAGTTTACCAACCCCCAGAGGTAGGGAAATATCCAGCAGTGGTAGTAATTTATGGTGGAGCTTGGCAATATGGCAATACTCATGCCAATTCTGAGTTTAATCAATATATTGCTAATCATGGATATACGGTATTTGCGATCGACTATCGACACGCACCTCAATATCAGTTTCCATCTCAATTAGATGATGTGCGTACAGCCCTAAATTTTATTCGCAAACATGCAACTGAATATGAAGCCGATTCAGAACGTATGGTACTTTTAGGACGTTCTGCTGGGGCGCATCTAGCAATGCTAGCGGCTTATCAACCCGATGCACCACCGATTCGTGCTGTGGTGAACTATTACGGGCCTGTTAACTTAACTGAAGGATATAAAACACCACCAAATCCCGATCCTATAAATTCTCGCGCTGTTTTAAAAGCATTTCTTGGTGGTTCTTTAGAAGAATTGCCTAATCAGTATGAAATTGCTTCACCGATAAATTATCTAACGCACCCTTTACCGCCAACTTTATTAATTTACGGTAGTCGTGACCATTTAGTGCAAGCGCGATTTGGCAGACAGATGTACGAACGTTTACATGATGGCAACACTGCGGTTTTTCTAGAAATTCCTTGGGCAGAACACGCTTTTGATGCTGTTTTCAACGGTGTGAGCAATCAACTAGCGTTGTATTACACTGAGAGGTTTTTGGCTTGGGCGTTGTTCAGGCAATGATTTTATTAACAGACTCATTCACAAGTATTAAAAACTCAGCACTCCTTACTCCTTTTGAGGCCAGCGCCAATTGTAGCGATTCCATTCATACATTCCTTGAATTTCATACTCAGCGCCGTTAAAGAAGCGGACGACGCAATTAGTAGAGGAATCATCGCTATCGCTAGTTTCCTCGACCTTAATCACCATACACGGAAACCATTCCCGCTTACAAGGCCCATCCTCCTGCACCCATTCCCATAGTGCATTGGAAACTTCAATGCGATCGCCTACTCTTAACTTCAATGCATCCTCAAAATAAGAATACTTGTCAAAATGATATGACTCAACACGATTCAACCACTGTAAACCATAGCGTTGGCGAATAAAGTGTACCGTTCCAGAGTCCTGTTCTAGTAACCAGTCGTTGAGTAATTGCACTTTCCAAGTACGATTGCGTTGTTCTTCATCCTTAACAAATTGTAAAAATGCTTCTAACTCCTCTGGGGTAAGTTCGTCTAAAGGATTAGCAATATTTGACTTCCCAGAGGTAGAATTTCCCTGAATTTGCTCGATCACTTGCAGTAATATCTGTTTCTGCGTGTCAGTGAGAGGACAGCTTGCTGCATCACAATCATTAAAGGCTGCGAACATAGCTACTTCAATCTCATCTGGAGTCATAAGTTCATAGCAATTGAGGGGTTATTCCCCTAATTATTACAAATGTTAAATTCAAGTCTCCAATCACCCTGTAGTTAAATCATAAACATAATTAAATGTAAGATGCCTAATATTCAAGGAAGTCAGGAGTCAGCAGAAAAACTTGATTCCGTCTCCTGTCTTCTGAGTTCTTGGTATCGGTTTGGTATTTTCTAATGTTGACCCAAACTCAGCATCCCACAAAAGTCCTGACTTTTGAAGAATTTCTGGCTTATGACGATCGCACTGATACCCGCTATGAATTAGTGGATGGAGAGTTAGTAGAAATGCCACTCGAAGGGGACGGCGACCATTGCATCAGATATAGTACCTGATTGGGAATTGACCGTGGAGCAGGTATTTGCAGTGGCGAATTAATCAGGGAAGTAGAGAATAGAGAGTAGGGGTATGTTGTAAGCTGAGGTTATCAGTTAATAATTATTGAATTAAATCACGGGGTCTTTTATGCGGTTGCGTTCACTCACGGTCGTTTTTATTTCATGTCTCATTACCCTTCTATCGTGGGTGATTATTCCTCCAGCTGTAGCCCTGACACAGATTAAACTATTTGATGTCTCTTATAAAGATTGTCCACCAGAACTAGCAGAAGGGGCTGTTATCAGTAGTGGTAGCGCTGCTGCCAATTGTTTTCTTGTCATTGGCAAAGCAGAAAATGGCACTAATAAAACAGTCTACGACGCAGATATTTTTGGACGCATTTATGATGCAAATAATGACTCGGTAATGCAAAACCGCACTCGTTTAGGCTCTATTACCGAGGTGCCACCAGGTATTAGCGATTTTGAATTGAGAATTTCTGTACCGGCGAATCAGCCTACTCCGTTGAAGCTGAAGCAATTTAAGGCTGCGGGGTTTAGTGGTCAAGTGCGTAAGTAATTCTTAATTCCTAGTACTCCCCAAAGGCGAGAAACAGGCTAGGTAATTAACGTAAGTTGCTAGTTAGTGTTGTATAATAGTATTTTTTGATAACTAGCAACTTGGGTTAATTAGTAATTCGTAAAAAATTGTAGAGACGCTTGTATACTTAACGTCTCTACACAATTTTTTACCAAGGTAGTAATCAAAATCTTTCTATAAGGGCAGGTTGGCTGGAATGGCACTCAAAAGCCCGCTAACAAGATTGAGTGCTAAGAAAGCTAAGATCGGCGAAAAATCCATACCGCCCAGTGGGGGAATAATTGAGCGGAATAGATTCAGATAAGGGTCAGTTATTTGGGCTAAAGCGGCAAATGGCTGGTTATACCAGTTGATTGTCGGAAACCAGGTTAGCAAAACCCGGATAATTAGCAAATAGCTATAAAAGCTGACAAAGGTAATTAGTGTCGTAATCAGTAAACTCATGGATAGCTTTGTTTCCTCTAGGTGTCAAACGCGGTCTTATCTTTTAATTTTAATTTAGTCCAAAGTCAAAAGTGTTTGCGAATTTCACGTTTACCACACTTGACACGTTCACCACGCCTGAACAAACTTCAGGAGTCTTTAGTGAGGGAGCGATCATTGGCTGCTTGGGGTGAACTGCTATTAACATTTCCCAGTTGCTTTCGCACTTCATCAATTGTGGCATTTAGCTGGGCAATTTTATCTTCTAGCGATCGCCTGGCCGTTTCTATGCCGATGCTTTCACTTTCTGAGGCTTTCATCTGACGCCGCTTTGCTGCTATTTTCTTAGCTTCGGCTTGGCTATCTGTCAGTTCTGTCTCCTCTTCTATTAGCAATTCTGGATCGCGTCGAGAAGCAATCAGCGCCCCGATCACACCGCCAAATATGCCACCAACAAACGCCCCTGCTACAAAACCACTGCCAAAACCATCTCGCTGACTCATATCTTTACCGCCTTCAACAAACCTTGCAACTTTTACAGTAGTTATGCTATTTACCTGCCCTAGCTGCATACTAGCTTAAGTCCCAAAGATGCGATCGCCTGCATCTCCTAATCCCGGTACAATATACCCCTTGCTGTCCAGCTTTTCGTCAATAGTAGCCGTGTAAATTATTAAACCTGGATAAGCTTCACTCAATTTTTGCAAAGCTGGTGGAGCCGCTACTACACAAACAATCCGTGTCAGGGCTGGGTCAGCACCCCGTTGTGTCAATTCTGCCATTGCCGTCATAATTGACCCTCCGGTTGCCAACATTGGATCGGTAACTAACACTCGTGTTTGAGGGTCAAATTTTTCTGGTAACTTGTTCAGATAACAATGAGGTTGCAGTGTTTCTTCGTCTCGTGCCAAACCAAGGTGATAAATCGATGCTAAAGGCAGTAAAGTCTGCGCTCCCTCTAGTAATCCTAGCCCAGCCCGCAGAATCGGCACTACTGCTATAGGTACTTGCGGATCGATCACCGTTGCTGGACAGGTATCTAAGGGACTCTGTACTGCTGTTTCTTGAGTCGGCAACCAGTCTCGTGCAGCTTCATAAGTCAGCCATCTTCCCAACTCAGTCATGGCACTGCGGAACAATACTGAAGGCGTGCCTGCATCACGGGCAACTGCTAGCCAGTGCTTGATCAGGGGATGAGGTGGAACATAAACGCGCAATTGTAGCGTCATAGCCAGAAATAGGCGCCTTTTTATTGTATAAGAACTGAAACACCATAATACTCTTTCCTGCATCCGGCTGACAGCTTAAAATTAGCAATCTCAATTTTATTGATAAAAATTTTCATTAGTAGTTGACATTAATTCTCAATCAAGGCTATATTCATATACAGTGTTCTCCTCTCTTTTAAGGATCGGCAGACGGGATTAGTCAGCAGTAGCAGGCTCGTCCCTCTTTTTTTTTGATTAGTCATGGTCTTTTGTCATTAGTCATTAGTCATTAGTCATTAGTTAAATTAAATATTGATTAACTCTAGACAAAGGACAAATACTTCTCTACGGGACGCTACGCGTAGCTTGTTTCCCCGGAAGGGGTAAGCTCAGTACAAAGGACAAATGACAAATGACAAATGACGTAATCGTGATTGGGTCTGGGATTGGAGGATTAGTAACAGCGACCCAGTTGGCGGCGAAGGGAGCGAAAGTGCTGGTACTGGAACGTTATTTGATTCCAGGTGGTAGCGCTGGTCGTTTTGAACGCCAAGGCTATCGGTTCGATGTTGGCGCATCGATGATTTTTGGGCTGGGACAAAACGGCACTACTAACTTACTCACCCGTGCATTATCCGCTGTAAATGTCAGCCAAGAAGCGATCGCAGATCCGGTGCAGATTCACTATCATCTACCCCAAGGTTTAAACCTCAAGGTTGACCGGGTTTATGAAAAATTTTTGCAAAATCTTACTGCTCATTTTCCCCATGAAGAACAGGGGATTCGTCGCTTTTATGACGAATGCCAAAAAGTATTCAAGTGTCTCAACAGCATGGATTTGTTGTCGCTGGAAGAACCTCGGTATTTACTGCGGGTATTTTTCCAACATCCTTTAGCGTGTCTCGGTTTAGTTAAGTATCTGCCCCAAAATGCGGGAGATTTTGCAAGACGCTACATCAAAGACCCGCAATTATTGAAATTTATCGATATGGAATGTTATTGCTGGTCGGTTGTGACCGCTGACATGACACCAATGATTAATGCTGGGATGGTCTTTTCTGACAGGCATTATGGCGGAGTGAACTATCCCAAAGGCGGAGTGGGACAAATTGCCCAAAAACTGGTGGAAGGCCTAGAGAAGGCTGGAGGTAAAATTCAGTACCAAGCTAGAGTCACGAAAATTCTCACAGAACAGGGAAAAGCGGTAGGTGTGCAACTGGCAAATGGTAAAGTATATCGAGGTAAACGCATAGTTTCAAATGCTACACGCTGGGATACATTTGAACAATTACTACCAGCAGAAGAAATGCCATATAATGAGAAAAAATGGCAACAAAATTATCAAAAATCTCCCAGCTTCTTGAGTTTGCATATAGGGGTAAAAGAGTCAGTTTTACCTGCGGGGACAGAGTGTCACCATATTTTGCTAGAAGATTGGGAAAATATGACAGCAATGGAAGGCACAGTTTTTGTATCGATTCCCACATTGCTCGATCGAGATTTAGCACCAAATGGATATCACATCATTCATGCCTTTACACCTCACTGGATTGATGATTGGCAAGACCTTTCTCCAAGCGAGTACGAAGCTAAAAAAGAAGAGGCAGCTTGGCGAATTATTGACCGCCTAGAGAAGATTTTTCCCGGTTTAGATGCCGGATTGGATTATTTAGAAGTGGGGACACCCCGCAGCCATCGCCGCTTTTTGGGTCGTGAAGATGGCACTTATGGGCCAATTCCCCGGCGCAAGTTGCGGGGGTTATTAAGTATGCCCTTTAATCGCACAGCTATTCCAGGACTTTATTGTGTGGGGGATAGTACCTTTCCGGGTCAAGGTTTGAATGCAGTCGCTTTTTCTGGGTTTGCTTGCGCCCATCGGATTGCCGTAGATTTAGGATTGTGAAGTAAACCCTTTAGAGTTCCGTCAAATGCTATTGACGCTCTCGATTCCAGGCTTTGACCAAATGTATGGCTGAAATGGTTTATCAAGAGGCGTTTTAGCAATGTGGTTTGTGTAGTTGTGCATCACTTTAATTGCTATGCCCAGAATGACTTCTAGTATTTGTTGCTTATCATAACCAACTACTAAAAATTCCTGAATTTCAGCATCTTCAACCCAACCTCGTGCTTGAATCATTCGTTGCGTAAAACGGCGTAGTGCTTGCAATTTTGGCTCTTTGAGTGGTGTATTCTCACGTAGCGCTTGAATATCTTCACTCTTCATACCCATCATCTTTGCCAAGCCAGAGTGGGCTGCCATGCAGTAGTGACACTCGTGTTCATAATTTACAGTCAAATAAATGATTTGCTGTTCAATTGGGCTGAAACTTGTCGTAGCAAACAAATCCCATAGTGCCATCGAACCTTTGAGCAATGCAGGTGCTTGGGCGAAAACTCCCTCTAAATTTGGAATAAACCCAAACGTTTGTTGTGCGTGGACTAATGCTGCTTTAGAGTCTTCAGGCGCGGTATCAATCGTGTAAATGGTAAATTCCATTGGTTGTTGCCTCAAATGTACAAAAAAAGTAGACAAACTTGTCTACTAAAAGTTGGTGCTATTGTATTTCAAAGGAGACAAGCTTGTCTACTCGTTTAACTATGACTACTGAATCAAGTCACGCTCGGCAACAAATCCTGGAAACGGCTTCTGAACTTTTCTACCAGAAGGGCATTCAGCATGTCGGTATTAATGAAGTCATTGCAGCCTCAGGTGTTGCTAAACGGACGCTTTACCGTTGGTTTCCTTCCAAAGACTTATTAATCGAGGAAGTGATGAGATATCGCGCTATCCAGTGGTTGTGCTGGTTTGAGGATGCAGTTTCAGAGCGAGGCATTACACCTAAAGAACGTTTATTAGGAACGTTTGATGTGTTGCGTGAGTGGTACTCAAGTCCCAATTTTCGGGGTTGTCCGTTCATCAATGCTGTTTTGGAAATTGCCGATGCATCTCATAAAGCACATCAGGTTTCGATAGGCCTACGTGAGTCAATTCGACAAATTATTGTGCGCTTGGCGGTTGAGGCTGGCGTTAAAAATCCAGAATTCTTTTCGCAACAGTACCTTCTGCTGATTGGAGGAGCCAGCTTAATGGCAACAATCGAACAGTCACCGGACGGAGCAACATTTGCTCAAAGTGCGCTCTCGGTTCTGATTGATGCCAACATAGGAAATTGACATGGACACATGGTCAATTACACAAAAGAAATTAGGTAGACTTCGTTTATATAGCCGCGACTTCTAGCTGTTCGGTGTTCTGGTACAAGATGTAAGTCAGCTTAGTTAACAGAGCTAGATGATTTTAATTTTCCTTGCAGCTTTTGTAGCTTTTTCCCTAGCCTCTTGGACATTAATACCTTTCGCTAAAGCTACGCCCATTCGCCGATATGGATGAGCATTAGGTTTACCAAATAATCTAATATCTACATCTTTTTCTGACAAAGCATCGGCTACACCACTAAAAGCAATCAAATCAGAGTTTTCTGAAGCTAAAATTACTGCACTTGCTGAGGCTCCTAGCTGTTCTATATGAGGAATTGGCAAGCCTAAAATAGCTCGCAGATGAAGTTCAAATTCATTTAAATTTTGTGAGATTAATGTCACCATTCCTGTATCGTGAGGTCTGGGAGAAAGCTCTGAAAAAATCACTTCATCTTTGGTAATGAAAAATTCAACGCCAAAAATTCCGGCTCCTCCTAAAGCATCTGTGACTTTGATAGCTATTTCTTGAGCTTTTAATATTTTATCTTCAGAAATTTCTGCGGGTTGCCACGATTCTTGATAATCGCCTCTTTCTTGGCGATGACCAATAGGAGAACAGAAAATAGTGGGTGCATTCCACTGTTTAATTGTCAGTAAAGTTATTTCAATTTCAAAGTTAATAAATTCTTCTACGATGACCTTTTGACTGTCGCCTCTAGAATTAGCGATCGCATAATTCCAAGCCTTCTCAACCTCAGTCTTATCCTGCACTACAGATTGACCTTTCCCTGATGATGACATCACAGGTTTAACAACATTGGGAAAGCCAATCTTATCCGAAACTGCAATCAATTCTTCTAGAGTTGTTGCATAGCCATATTTAGCTGTTCTGATCCCCAATTCTTCATGTGCCAGTTCCCGAATTCGATCGCGGTTCATTGTATAGTTAGTAGCAGCCGCAGTCGGTATAACTGTAATCCCTCGCTGCTCAAATTCGATCAGTTTTTCTGTTCTGATTGCTTCAATTTCTGGTATAATAATATCTGGTTGATATTTGGTCACTACAGCTTCTAAATCATCAGCACTGAGCATAGAAATAACTTCATAAGCATCAGCAACCTGCATTGCCGGAGCATTGCTGTAGCGGTCAACGGCAATCACATAATTACCAAGACGTTGAGCTGCGATCGCAAATTCCTTACCTAGTTCTCCTGAACCCAGCAGCATCAATTTTTGAGGCAATTTAATACTCATTAGCTTATCCAGATCAATCTTAATCCAATAATCTTATAATTTTTTGTGTTTTAATTATCGCCTTCTCAAGGGTTAAATCTAGCTCCACGCAGTTGTAAATCTTGCCGTTGTAGCGCAGTTAAACCAGTACCAACGCCAAAGTTACACTTATCTACTAGAGCCTCTAACCAAACAGTATCATTCAAAGTTGCACCTCGTAAATCTGCATTTCTCAAATCGGCTTTCATCAAATTTGCAAATAAAAGGTCTGCATTGATTAAACTACTACCTTGCAGATTTGCTCCAGACAAATTTCCTCGGATAAAGTTTACTCCATCTAAAGTTAAATCAGATAAATCTGCTCCTATTAAATTCGGAAATTTTAGCTGACTTGGATATTTAAAAAACCGCATTATACAGATGATGTTTGCTTCATTTAGTCGCATTTTTGTTAAAAACTCATAACGAGCTATGCCGAGTTGCTTAAGAACTTGTAGACGCTGTGGGGGACTTTGTTCTAAAAACTGGATGGCTGTATGGCGTAAGTCTTGAGTTGGTAGATTTAGCATTATTGTTAAATTATCATGATACTTATGCTAATAAAAAATTTAACCTTAACGCAAGAACCCCAACTTCCTCAAGAAGTCGGGGTTCTAATGGATAACTATTTACCTAGTACAGCGCGGCGGAAATAAACAACCCATTCCAAATCAACAAAACGCCTACGCTTTATTGATTTTGACTTTTGACTCTTGACTTTTGCCTTGCGGTACTAGCGTCCTGCTAATAGTGCTTTCGTAGCAGATTCGCCTGCTAATCTCACCTGCTTTGTCAACTGGAAATTCAACAACGCTAAAACACTCAACTGAGCGAGGAATGCCATTAAAACTGTTGTCGCTTCAGAGTATTGTATCGCTGCCCAAGGAAAAGTTGAAAACAGCCATACAGTAGGATAGTCCCACGACGATATGCCAAGAAATCCTAGAATCATTGGTGGTAAGAATGATACCACGCCTATAGTACCTATTGCCCAGAAAGAACGTTTGGGAGTTTTCAGCAAAAGTATTAATTGGGCAATTGTAGCGTAAATCATGATTATGCTGACAGACAAAGCTACAGTTAAAAGTACTTTAAACCCGCCAATATTACTATTTAACCAATTGTCTGTATATAAAACAGATGTAATTAAAATCCAGACTAGCAAAGGGATAATAACAATTGCCAGATTAATAGCGATCGCCACAAGTGCAGGGCTTTTTTCAGCCCAAATTAGATCCTGCCAAACACTCTTGCGGCTAGAAACTTCTTGATGTCGATATCTTGCCCAATCTTGTACATCTTGACGATGAGGGGAAAGAATAGCAATCAAACTGAAAATTAACCCCAAGTTGTATATTGCCAGTAAAATTAGATTTGGCTCAAACTGTCCGTAAAAGCTGGAATTCTTTTGCCAAAATTGTAAGCTAAATCCCCAGATCATCACCTGGCAAAAAGCTACTAATAAATAACTTTGTCCCTTGCTGATGATTGAAGCTTGAGGATTACGAAAGCAACGTTTTAGAGCTTGTAAGATTCCATAACTACACAATCCCAAGTTTAACAAGTGGAAACTAACAACACTAACAACATTTTTTCCTAATGGTAAAAAGAAAAACTCCAAGTTTTTCATGGGAGAATCATTGGATACACGTAACAAGTTAGGAAACAGATAATTTACTGTATCCCAAGGAGCGAAAATTCTTAACCAAGCAGTTGAATTATTTATACCGTTGTTATAAGACGATGCCATCAATAGCGTTGTGAGCAAGAAAAGCAAAACTGCGCCACTACCTAACCAAGGCTGAAAACCGCTAAACCAGCGACTAACTAAGCCAAATAGTAGTGCAGCACTGTAGAAGAAAATACAGCTAGCAACAAGAATTGCGTAGTAAGTAAAAATGTAACTAAAGGCAATTTTGGCAGAACTTCCAGCTAACAAATGTAAAGGAACTGCTGCTAAGATAACAAGATAAATTAAACTCGGAACTCCTAGTAACTTGCCAGTCAAGATACTTGTTTCTGATTGAGGGCTGAGACGAATGAAATTCAGTGTACCGCGAGTTTCTTCTTTAGCTAAATCGTTAATCAGCAAATAAGTTCCCGCAACTAAGAGGGTAAATACAAAAATTACACTCAAAGAGAGGAATATATATTCCCAGTGATCTCGCCACCATAACTGCCAATCAATTTCGTTTTGCGGACAAAAATTCTTTGATAAAAAATAATTGAAATCATCAATTTGAGATTGATTTGATTGCTGGTAAAGCTGGTTTTGCTTCAGTTCATATACTTTATGCAAACGACAGTATGGAGCAGTTAGCGAGTATTCATCATTAGGAAACTCGCGTAACTGATATAAAAAAACTACCAGTTGTAGAAGTAGAGATGTAGCAACTGCGATCGCTACATTAAAAATTTTTAGGCGTCCTTTGAGTTCCCGTAATAGTTGCGGATTCCAATCGCCGATTTTGTCTATTAAATTGAGCATCATAGGAAAAAATTTCTCCAAAAATGGGGAGTGATATTTATTGACGCATTAAGATGCTTGTTTGTGACCTAATTTTAAGAAAATAGTTTCTAAGTCTTCTTGGGTGCAATGAAAATCAGTCACAGGAATGCCTGCTTTAATGAGCGATCGCAACAACTCAGCACTATCTTCATCTTTGCCCGAAAAATTCACCCGCACGCTGTTTTTTCCTGATATCACCTCCCACTCTTCTACTAAATGATGATGTTTTAATTCCCTTAATAGTGCTTCTAGGTTCCCCAGAGTTGATATCACAATTTGCTGGTGGGCAAGACGTTGATAAAGTTGCTGTAAAGAGGTACTTTCTACCAAAAAGCCAAGTTCCATAATTCCCACAGAAGTACACAGTTCAGCTAAATCACTGAGAACGTGGGAAGAAATGATTACAGTCATCCCAGCTTCTTGCAAAGCCTTGATGATTTCCCGAAAGTGCATCCTAGCGATAGGGTCAAGCCCAGAAACAGGTTCATCCAGTAGTAGTAAAATCGGTTCGTGGATAATGGTTCGCGCTAAACTTAAGCGCTGTTTCATTCCCCGCGACAGTGTAGAAATGCGACTATTGCGTTTATTACCAAGTTGGATTAGTTCTAAAACTTCATGTAAGCGTTGAGTGCGGCGTGGTTCTCGTAAACGATAGAGACGCGCAAAATAATCTAGGTAATCCCAGACTGTCAAATCCTCATACAGTGGGTAGTCATCGGGTAAGTAGCCAAGACGACGCTTAAGTTTAGGATTACTCTTGTCACGGAGTAGGCGATCGCCATTAATATAAATCTCACCCGTAGTTGGTTCCTCAGCAGTTGCCAACATTCGGATGAGAGTTGTTTTACCCGCGCCATTCGGCCCAATTAGTCCATATACTTCCCCCGCCTGTATTTCTAAATCAACATCATTGACAGCAACGTGACGGTCAAATTGCTTAGTTAGTCCACGGGTGCAAATTGCTAATTCTTTTACCATCGCGGCTAGGGTGCGGCTTGTGATTAACAGTTAAGCTAACCTTTTTCTACAACTTTTGTCAGGCTTGTTTCGGAAATTGAAACTGGCTTTATATAAAGCTGCTTTTAGTCATAGGCATTATTTAACCTATCTTCACTAAAGTTTTAAACCATCCCAATTATTAAGTTTTGCGACGGGGAATACTAAAGCTAGAAATCTCTAGACCTTCTCAGTTAATTAGGTAAAAGCTGTATGGATTTTGAATCGATTATGAATATGCCTGCCATTGCTTATGCTATTGAAGATGGTAGGCAATGGGAACTATCTTTTGCCAACAATTTTTATTGGGTAGGTAATAGAGATAATATTGCAAAAATGATGAATGCTTGCGGACATGCAGTGATTGCTTTTATCAAGGCTTGGAACAGGTTATAAATTAGCAAAATATGTAAAGCCTAGTTAGAGGTGAATAAACCTCCTTAACCCGAACTGAGGTTATTTAGTAAAATTCTCAGATTCAAACTTGACTGTTTAGCCTAGTAGTCCACCAAAGAATCATCTCTTAAAGGTGATTTAGGAATGGCTCATCAGCGGTAACTTTATCTGGAAAGTTGAGCCTTTACCCTCATTGCTCATCACATAAATATGACCACCGTGAGCCTGGACAATTTGTTGAGCGATCGCTAATCCCAACCCAAATCCGCCGCTTTCTCTGGCACGTTCTGTATCAACTCGGTAGAAGCGATCGAAAATGTAAGGTAAATCTGCTTCTGGAATTCCAATTCCAGTATCGATGACCTGAATTACTGCCCGATCTGGGTGAGGTTCTAAGCGTAACCAGACAGTTCCACCAGATGGAGTGTAATTACAGGCGTTATTGAGCAAGTTTTCAATAGCTAACCGCAATAAATCGGGGTCAGCCCACAACTTAATGGGTTGTTCTGGTAAATGGCTGATCAACTTGATCGAGGCTTTTGCAGCAACAGTATTGTAATAAATAGCTAAATTCTCTAGCAAGCTATTAATATTAACCTTTTTGAGAGATTCGGGAGTTAATTTTCCCTGATGCCGAGCCAACAGCAGTAGGTTATTGACTAAGGTACTCATCGACTTGGCGCTATCGATGATATTCTCCACAGAGGGATGGATTTGAGGATGGTCTGCTGCCATTAGTAACCCAACTTGGGCATTGGTCAAAATAGCAGAAAGGGGCGATCGCAACTCATGAGAAGCATCTGATGTAAAGCGTTGTAGTTGATTATAGGCTTGCTGAACGGGTTGCATAGCTATGCCGCCAAGTACCCAACCTGTAAGTCCAATTAACCCCAGTGCTACAGGCACAGCAAGGGTCAACATTAGCTGAAATTCTCTGAGATCGTTTTGAGTTTCTGTCAGCGGGATAGCAACTTGCAGATAACCGATGACCGAATTTCCTCCTTGAACAGGTAGGGTGACTTGACGAAGCCAAAGCGTCTCACCTGTAAACTGGTCAACGGATTTAATCGTGAGAAACTCAGATGCTATTCCCAACTTTTCTGGAGGTGGAGTACCAAAAAACCGCTTGAGTTTACCATACGGGTCATACCAGCGAACATACACCAGTTCAATATCAGCAGGGTGAGAACCACTACCTAATAGCGGTATATTGCTCAGATCGACTTGTTTTTGTCCTTGAAACAGCCGATATTGCGAACTGGCTGCCATTAGCTCTGCTCTTTTATAAAGCAGTTGATCTAATGCTTTGAGCTTGTCTTTTACCTCAAGATTGTAAATGACTCCAGCAAAGAGAATCAGAATGCACCCCATTGAAAGGGTAAACCAACGAGCTAAATTACGACGACTGCGGTTAAACACAACTTATGCTAATTCGTAATTACAAGACTTTTCAAGTAATTGAACCACACAACTTTAGTCTCGTCTCAGCCATATCAAGTTTCAAGATGGTTCTGGAGGGTTGAGGCGATAGCCCATACCGTAAACAGTTTCAATCCAATCGGCTGCTGCTAATGTTTGCAAACGTTGGCGAAGTTTACGAACTAGAACGGTGATTGAATTGCTTTCTGGTTCACTACCCCACTCCCATACAGCTTGCTCAATCTGGTTACGAGTCAGGACTTGCTTAGGATGACGCATGAAGTACTCTAGCAACTGAAATTCTTGGTTGGAAAGGGATACGATCGCTCCTTGTCGCTCCAAAATTAGTCTATCGAGATGAAGTTCGAGGTCTGCCAAGCAGAGGGTGTCTCCTTGCCAAAGAGGCGATCGCCTTCTCAATGCCCGCACCCGTGCCATGAACTCCACGATATCAATCGGTTTGACGAGGTAATCATCAGCTCCGGCATCTAATCCTATGACTTTATCGGGTGTGGTATCTTTTGCCGTGATCATTAATACGGGAGCTGTTTTTCCCGCCGCCCGATACTGTTGACACAAACTTACTCCACTAATCCGAGGTAACATCCAATCCAAAATCAGCAGATCGTATTCTTTTTCAGCCAAAAGCCATTGAGCAGTTTCACCATCCTTGACACCATCGACGCTGTGTCCCGCCTGAGAGAGAACCATTTGCAGTGGCATTAATTGCTTTGGATCGTCCTCTACCAGTAAGATTTTCATCACCTTTATACACTTGTGCTTGTTTAGAATAATCTATTGAAGCAATCTCAACGTCTTTCATCAGTAAGATTTCAGAGGATTGTCTACCCCATTACGATATACATGAAGTGTGACCTAGCAAAATCAGAAGCAGGTGTAGTGTGTGGCGTATTAGTAAACGTTGGCTGCAAGGGCTGGGATTAGAGTTTTGGTTGCCTCTACCACTGGTAGCGATCGTGTTTTGGCTTGGCTGTAGTTTCATTGCTGCTCAAGAGTTAAGGCGACCCTACTCCACCGAGAAAAAACTTCAGTCAGATACTCAGCTTGAAGCACGGGTATCAGTCAATGTGTTGCTCATTAACGCCGCCGTCAACCGAACTAAAAGAATTACCCAGGTAGAAGTAGAAACAGCAGACCCCATCCTGAAGCGATTGGAATTAGAACTTCCAACGATAGAATTCAGTCAAATAGAAGCGACAATTGCCCAAGAACTAGGTCTACCCCGTGAAGATGTTAGAAAGTTAGTGCGCTATGAGATTGTGGAATAACATCGATCCGATTTTAGGCTATTACTATAGTTGAAAAAAGCTGATTATATAAACTTTCTGACCTCCTGATTTTTATTTTCAATGTGTTCTGCCTTGGTTTTCAATGTTTGGTTCATAGCTTCAAACCCTTGGCGAACGTCGATATTTAATCGACGAGCCAGCAAAGGTACTAGTAAACCCTGGAAAGATTCTTGCTGAATGAAGCGAACGCGTAGGTGTAGCCCGTTGTAGACATCGCTTACTAACGGTTCAATGATAAAGCTATGTTCAACGTCAAATAATCCTGGTATCAAAAAGTGCCATAACCAGCGCAGTTTGCGATTAGGTTCTACCGTAATCACGGTAGGTCGAAAAATCACAATATCTCTACCCGGAGGCTGAAAGTGAACGGTTAGCTGTGCCCCTTCACTCAGCAAACCACTAATTTGACGAATAAACAGATTCCAATGTGGAAAACTCACAAAATCAGTGAGTAAGCTCCAGACTTGCTCATCGGATGCCTGAATTTCAATTTCAGTGTAGATTTTCATGGGTATGAGTTGATAGGAAAACCAGAATTAAAACGGTTATTCCTGCTAAAAACAACCCCATGTATTCTAGTCCTAGTAATCGACTAACCCAAAAATTACGGGTGAAGGTAGGTAGATAAAGCAGGGGGAGAAAAGAACTTGATTTTCCTACCATAAAATATTTGTGCCTATCGTGTTTCTATTTCCAGGTCTACTAAGTTCATAGTGAGTTGACTAGAAGCTGCTAGCTCAATGCTGTGACCAATCATTAACTGAGCAGCATCTTTTTGGGCTAAATCTAGGGCTTTTGCAAACACTGTTGCAGTAGCAGGTGAATCATCGACCGCCACCAAAATCTTCTTAAAGCTCATATCTAGCTCTAATAATCAATTACTTCATTGACTTGTATTGTCTTTTAGCTTGAGGGACAAATGTGATTTAAAAGTGAAATTAGGTAGATAAACGATTTATTCACTTTTCGTTCACATTCATCAGCAATCCTAAAAAAGAAGCGGATAAACGAAACTAACTCAACTGAGGTTTAAAACGAATACCTAAACTAATACGGTTACTACTCACACTAGAAAACTATAGTTTTTTCCTATTTGGAGATTAATAAAGCTTCGTTTTAAACTTACTGATTTTTATAGGAGATTTTGTTATGAATTTTAGTCCAGTTAAAAATGCAATCGGTATCATTTCTACCCATCAGGCTGTAACACAGGTGCTTGATGAACTCAGAGCTATTGACTTTCCCATGCAGAAAATTTCTGTGTTCACTTTAGACTCTGAAGACGAAAAGTTGCACGAGGATGCTAATGCGGGTAAACATCCCATAACTCCGATCGAAGGTGCTAAAGCAGGTGCAATTACAGGAGGAACAGCCGGGGGCTTGCTGGCACTGACAGCCGGACTTGGGGTATTAGTTATTCCCGGTGTTGGGCCGGCATTAGCGGTTGAATCTGTGGTGAGTACACTGCTAGCGGGTGGAGCGAGTGCGATTTTTGGCAGTGTTTATGGCGCATTTCAAGGTTGGTTTGCTCCCGAAAGGCAAGCTAGGCTCTGTGAGCCAGCTACCTGCCAAGAAAAATTTTTGGTGAAGGTAGAAGGAACAGCAGATGAAATCTGGCAAGCAGAATCGATTCTCCGTTATTGGGGTGTGCAAGAGTGGCATGTTTATGAACTTAGCAAAAGATTCTCGTTAGCAACACAAATTTGAAAAAAGGTAGAGATTCAAACAGAGAAATCGATATTAAATCTGATGAGTCTTAATTACGAATTAGTTTAAAGGTTACTTCAATTTGGAGACTGAGATGACAGCAAATACGATCGCTACAAATACTTTTGCTCAGACAACAGAAGATTTACTCAACTATGAATGGCATACTCTGGGCGAACAAAAGGTTGTGCAAACCTTAGCCAGCCATCCTGAAGCGGGTTTGAGCCATGAAGAAGCTACCACCCGACACCAGCAGATGGGTGCAAATCAACTGACTGCTAAAAGTGGAAAAAGTCCTTGGCTACGATTTTTAGAGCAATTTAATCAACCACTACTATATATTTTGCTGACGGCGGGACTGGTGACACTGCTGCTCAAAGATTGGATAGATGCGGGAGTAATTTTTGGTGTCACCCTGATTAATGTCATCATTGGCTACATTCAAGAATCAAAAGCAGAAGGCGCGATCGCTGCTTTATCCAAAGCTGTCACTACCGAAGCAACTTTGATTCGCGATGGCCAAAAAACCCGTCTGGCTTCGACTGAACTTGTTCTTGGTGATTTAGTATTGCTGGCATCTGGGGATAAAGTACCCGCCGATCTGCGGTTATTAAGTGTACGTGGGTTGCAAGTTGACGAGTCTGCCTTAACAGGCGAATCCGTTCCGGTTGAGAAAGCAACGGCATCACTGCCTATCGAAACACCATTAGCCGAACGCAGCAATATGGTGTATGCCGGAAGTTTCGTCAGTTTTGGACAGGCAGAAGGGATTGTAGTAGCGATCGCAGATGCCACAGAAACCGGTCGCATTTCGCAGTTAATTGAAAGCAGCACAAATCTTAAAACACCACTAACACGAAATATTGACAAATTTAGCAAAAGCTTGTTGTATGTCATTTTAGGTTTAGCTGCCCTGACATTTGCAGTCGGATTAGGACAAGGCGAATCTTGGATTGATGTTTTCAAAGCGAGTGTGGCTTTGGTAGTCAGCGCGATTCCCGAAGGATTACCTGCGATCGTTACCGTCACTTTGGCGATCGGAGTTTCCCGGATGGCACGACGTAAGGCGATTATTCGCAAGCTACCTGCTGTGGAAACATTGGGAAGTACCACTGTTATTTGCTCTGACAAAACTGGGACGTTAACTGAGAATCAGATGACGGTTCAAAAGATTTATGCGGGTGGACAACATTACACCGTTAGCGGTATTGGTTATGCCCCAGATGGTGAAATCCTAATGGATCAACAGCCTGTTGATTTCAATGCAGATGGACATATTGCTCTTTGGGAATCCCTGGAAGCAGGATTGCTCTGCAATGATTCTCATATCGAATGGGGAGATGGACAATGGGACTTAGTAGGAACCCCAACCGAGGGAGCATTGATTACGGCTGCCAATAAAGCGGGATTGACGCAAGCCAATCTAGAGCAATTACCCAGAATAGACACCATTCCCTTTGAGTCTCAATTCCAATACATGGCGACTTTGCATGAATTGGATGCAAAGCGATCGCTCAATATCATTTATCTCAAAGGTTCTGTAGAAGCAATTCTCCAACGATGCGATCGCATGTTCGATGCTCAAGGACAACTCGCTCGTCTCAATCCTGCCGCAGTGGAAGAGGAAGTTGCTGCTATGGCAAACCAAGGGTTACGAGTGCTAGCTTTTGCCAGCAAAGAAGTTGCCACTAAGCGATCCTTGGATCGTAATGATATCGATCGAGGACTGGTGTTTCTAGGACTTCAAGGCATTATCGATCCGCCTCGTGAGGAAGCGATCGCCGCAGTCAAAGCTTGTCAATCTGCGGGGATTCAGGTGAAGATGATCACTGGGGATCATGCGCTAACAGCAGCTGCGATCGCCCGTCAAATGGGAATTTGCTCGACTGAAGAACAGGTGTTCACCGGACAGCAATTAGCTCAGATGGATGAAAAAGAATTCGCCCAAGCGGCCGAGGAAGGTATGGTTTTTGCGCGAGTTGCCCCAGAACAAAAATTGCATCTGGTGAAAGCGTTGCAGTCTCAGGGTGAAATTGTTGCCATGACTGGAGATGGCGTCAACGATGCTCCCGCTCTCAAACAGGCAGATATTGGTGTAGCAATGGGCATAGCCGGGGCAGAGGTTGCCAAAGAATCGGCGGATATGCTTCTAACTGACGATAACTTCGCCTCAATAGAAGCGGCTGTAGAGGAAGGGCGTGGTGTTTACCGCAACTTACGAAAAGCGATCGCCTTCTTGCTGCCGATTAACGTTGGCGAATCCATGACAATTTTGATTGCCATTCTCCTGGCAACTGTGCTTCCCATCTTACCAATCCAAATTCTTTGGTTGAACATGGTTAGTTCAGTAGGGTTGATTGTTCCCCTCGCTTTTGAGCCAAAATCTGGACAGGTGATGGAGCAACCACCACGCAACCCTAGAGAAAAGCTTTTATCAGGTAGTTTACTTAAGCGCATATTAGCGATTTCTGTTTTCAATTGGGTGGTAATTTTCGGGGTGTTTCAATGGATACTTCAAACTACAGGCAATGAAGCCTTAGCTCGCACGATGGCGATTAATGGATTGGTGGCAGCAGAAGTCTTTTACCTGTTAAGCATTACCCAGTTTTTACCATCTCTAGTCGTGAGAATCCAAGGTAAACGCACACCTGTAGCCTATGCACCTGCGATCGGAATTGTGGTTGTGGTGATTTTACAATGTCTGTTCAGTCAGTGGAGTATGATGAATCAAGTGTTTGACACCACACCTTTAACATTTATCCAAGCTCTTATTTGTATGGGTGTAGGTTTGCCAGTAGTGTTCATAGCTCTCATCTTGCAGCGTTTCGATCCACTTAACTAGGGATATAAGACTTTTTTAGTAGTTTCATCCAATGCCAGATGATTACGTTAGAGCTACACCCAAATAAATTAAAAACTCCATCAGTACATTTTGCTAGGTATGATATTTGATCTGAAAGCATTTACCTAGTAATAACCAGCTATGACCGAGAACTACCGCATTACTCTACTCCCCGGCGATGGCATTGGCCCTGAAATTATGGCAGTGGCGGTAGATGTGCTGAAAGTCGTAGGGAAGCAATTTGATCTGAAGTTTGAATTCCAAGAAGCCCTGATCGGTGGTGCAGCAATTGACGCTACAGGGGAACCTCTGCCCTCTCTCACTCTAGATACTTGCCGTAACAGTGATGCTGTATTACTCGCAGCCATTGGTGGTTATAAGTGGGATTCCCTACCATCCAATTTACGCCCAGAAGCAGGTTTGTTGGGATTACGTGCAGGTTTAGGATTATTTGCCAATTTGCGCCCAGCGAAAATTTTGCCCCAGCTAATCGATGCCTCGACTTTGAAGCGCGAAATTGTCGAAGGCGTGGATATTATGGTGGTGCGCGAACTCACTGGTGGGATTTACTTCGGTAAACCTAAAGGGATTTTTGCCACAGAAACTGGTGAAAAACGCGGTGTAAATACAATGGTTTACACCGAATCGGAAATTGAACGCATTGGACGAGTGGCGTTTGAAGCGGCAAAAAAACGCGGTGGAAAACTTTGCTCGGTGGATAAGGCAAACGTATTAGAAGTATCTCAGTTGTGGCGCGATCGCATCACCCAACTTTCTGCCGAATATCCAGATATCGAACTCTCTCATTTATATGTAGATAATGCAGCTATGCAGTTAGTACGCGCTCCCAAACAGTTCGACACTATTGTTACAGGCAATTTGTTTGGCGATATTCTCTCTGATGCTGCTGCCATGCTCACAGGTAGTATTGGGATGTTACCCTCAGCTAGTTTGGGTGCTTCTGGGCCTGGTGTGTTTGAACCAGTTCATGGTTCCGCCCCAGATATTGCCGGACTTGATAAGGCAAATCCTCTCGCACAGGTTTTGAGTGCGGCGATGATGTTACGCTACGGTTTAGACCAACCAGAAGCAGCAGATCGTATTGAGCAAGCCGTATTGCAAGTTTTAGAACAAGGCGATCGCACAGGCGATATAATTTCTCCAGGAAAAAATCTCCTTGGTTGCCGCGCTATGGGAGACTCACTCATCAAAGCGATCGAACAATAATAATTTTGTATAGCAACTTGGGCAATTTGGCAACCTTTGCTATAAGTTTCGGGTAGACTAAAGGGAAATCTAGCAATCAAATAACAGTCGATAGTGTACGCATTACGACAAGGTCAAGTAAATTTTACCGCCCCAAAGAACCAATCGCCTTTGATTGATCCCTCTGTAATTAGAGCTGCTGGGCAGATATACTATACTCACTGTGAAGTTCACCCCGAAATAGCTGGGCAACCTTCCGGTGTAGCAATTAATCGTGTGACTCATCGAGGTAAGGTTATTTTTACTAACCAACCAGTTCTTTTACCTCAAGAGTGTTTTGTGCCCTTAAGTCAAATTGAATCACATATGTATTAGTCATTAGTCATTAGTCATTAGTCACTTGTACTGAGCGTAGTCGTACCCATCCGGGGAAGCAAGCTACGCGTAGCGTCTCCCAGAGAAGTATTGGTCATTAGTTATTGACAAAGCACAAATGACAAAGCACAAATGACACAGGACAAATGACAAAGGACAAATGACTGTATGGACATTTTGTTCGCCATCCCGGCGAGTGTAATGGTCTTTGCTTTGGGTGCATCTATTGGCAGTTTTCTCAACGTTATTGTTTATCGGCTACCTGCTGGGTTGTCAATTCTTTGGCCGCCTTCTCGTTGTCCTAAATGCTTAAACCAGCTAAAAGCTTACGACAATGTACCAGTGTTCGGCTGGATTTCCTTAAGAGGGCGGTGTCGATATTGCAAAAGCAAAATTTCTGTCCGTTATCCCGTGGTAGAAGGGGTAACGGGCATAATTTTTTTACTAATTTTTTTGGTATTTCAAGTTTCGACTTTAACAATAGGCTATTGGGCTTTTTGCAGTTGGTTATTAGCGCTATCACTCATCGACTTAGATACAATGACCCTACCCAATCCACTTATTAAGTCGGGTTTAGTGGTGGGAATTTTGTTTCAAATGGTAGTTGGTTTTCTACCAGAGGGTAGTTTTGTGGCACTAGTAAATCACCTTATGATCGCTATAGTTGGCGCAGTATTAGGCTTATGGCTGTTTGAGGCGATCGCCCTATTGAGTTCAATTGCCTTTAGGAAAACTGCAATGGGTACAGGTGATCCCAAGTTAGCAGCCATGATGGGAGCTTGGTTAGGCTGGAAATATTTGCTCTTAGCTAGTTTTATTGCCTGTGCGTTGGGAGCATTAATTGGTATCGGTATTTTGATTATGCAGCGATCGCGACAAAAATTAGGACAAAAAATACCTTTCGGGCCTTTTCTGGCTTTAGGATCTGTGATTACGCTGTTTAGCGGCGAAGCCATTTTGTCTAGCTACCTGCGGTTATTTTTTCCAGCCTCTTGAATTGAAGTATCAAGCAGGGAGTGGGGAGCAGGGGAGCAGAGGAGCAGAGGAGCAGGCGTGCAGGGGTGCAGGGGTGCAGGGGAGCAGGGAGATGAGGGGACAAGGAGATAAACAAAACTCCTAACTCTTAACTCCTAACTCCTAACTCAGCACTCAGCACTCAGCACTCAGCACTCAGCACTCAGCACTCAGCACTCAGCACTCCCAATGCCCTTTCATAAGAAATATTTATAATTCGTGACTGTAACCAACATTACCCCATCTGCCCTTCACATTTTGATAATATTCAGCTTGTGACTTGTATTACCCTCTTAACGACGATTAACCGTTGGCAAGTACAACTAGTGCAACAGATGCTGATTGTTCAGAACCCAGCAATACAAATAATTGATTAGGGTGGGAGGGGGAGAGCATCTTATTTGGAGGTTGGTATTCTCATGGTTTTGTCACTACGTCCATATAATTAAGTCTGCTGAAAAAAAGAGCAAGAGACTTGTATTGGTATAAGTATTTTCGTTAAGCTGGCAACCAAAGACGAAAATTAAGGTCTGAATTGCTTAAAAACGTAGTTTAACGATGTATTCATCAGTCATTAGTAAAGACAAATGACTTATGACTAAGCACAACCCAATACGGTTTGACATGTTTTCGACCTCATACCCACTTAAAATAAAATAAAAAATGGCTAACAACGAAGAATCACGTGGTTTAAAGTCTCTATTTGATTGGTTTGCAAATCGGCGGAAGTCAGGATCTACCAGCCTCGAACGCCAAGAACGTGAAATTGCTGATGGTTTGTGGCATAAATGTTCCAAGTGCAGCGTGTTGGCATACACAAAAGACCTGAAAGCAAATCAGATGGTTTGTGCCGAATGTGGTCATCACAATCGGGTAGACAGTGATGAGCGCATCCGTCAATTGATAGATAATAATACCTGGAAACCGCTAGACGAGCATTTGCGTCCAACCGATCCGTTGGAATTTCGCGATCGCAAACCTTACAGCGATCGCTTGCGGGAAACACAAGATAAAATTGGCTTGATAGACGCAGTTAAAACTGGTTTAGGTCAAATCAATGGTTTGCCTATTGCCCTTGGAGTTATGGACTTCCGCTTCATGGGTGGCAGTATGGGTTCGGTCGTGGGAGAAAGACTCACCCGGATGATTGAGCAAGCCACTCAACGACGCTATCCTGTAGTTATCGTCTGTACCTCTGGTGGCGCGAGAATGCAAGAAGGTATGCTCTCTTTGATGCAGATGGCAAAAATATCCGCAGCCTTGCAGCGCCATAAAGACGCCCGACTATTATATATTCCAGTTTTGACCAATCCGACAACGGGCGGCGTTACCGCTAGTTTTGCAATGTTGGGCGATATAATTTTGGCAGAACCCAAAGCAACCATTGGTTTTGCCGGTCGGCGAGTGATTGAGCAAACCCTGCGGGAAAAACTACCTGAAAATTTCCAGACTGCTGAAGATTTGCTCCAGCATGGTTTTGTTGATGATATCGTACCCCGTACCCAATTAAAGAACACCTTAGCCCAGCTGATTGCCCTACACCAGCCTGTATTAACAACACCTCACATGGTTTTGTGGGAAACAATGTCCTTAACTTCTAGCGCAGCAGAATAAAGTATGGGGTATGGGGCACAGGAGGCAGAGGGGAAAAACTTACTGCAACTTCTCCCCGGTCACTGAGCGTAGTCGAAGTGCAAGCTCTCTCGTACAGAAGTGCTGCTCCCCTGCTCCCCTGCTCCTTCACCCTCTCCCCGGCTCTTGAAGAAACATGAGTGGAACAAGGGCTACTAGTCGGAATAGACCAGAGAGGGCAAACAAGCCTAGTAAGCCTCCAGACTGAGTAAATTGCACAAGAAAGCTGCCTATAGTTGTGCCCAAAGCACCACTTGCTCCAGCAACGGCAGCTGCGATCGCAAAATAGATAGACTGATTTTTAATTGGTGCAATGCCCAATTGGATATTGTTGCTGCATAAGTCAATCGCTGCCCAAGTCCCTCCAGTCAAGATGTGTAACAGTGGCAACCACAACCAGATGTCAAGGTAGCTAACACCAATCCCCAGCCAAAGCAGTGGTGTGGCTGCAACCAAAATTCCAACACAGATGAGGATGGGACGATTGCCTATCTTGTCTGCTAATTTTCCCCACAAGATGAGCATCAGCAAAGTCGCTCCCGCCTGAAGACTGTTGTAGATAGTCACGTAGCTCACATCCAAATTCAAGGTGTCGAGCATATAGAGGTTAAAAAAAGGACTGCTGAGGTTAACAGCAAGCGCCCAAAAGCTGAAATACAGCAGAAATCTCAAAAAGTTAGAGTTTTTCCAGATGCTGTCAGTTAACTGGTCTTGTGGCGGATGAATTGATTGAGATACTTCAGAAGATTCATCTTTTGCAACCTGTGCCTGAATCTCAGTTGTTTGTGATGAGTTGCCATAATAAGTATTTTGCAATTGCGGATTCATATCCACCTGGAAATACTGGCATCCTAATCCCACAATTCCAAAGACAATGCTTATCAGTAGAACTACTCCATAGCCTTGTATAGTTCCCCCATACCAATGTGATACAACTAGACCGGCCATTGGTACGCAAATCAAATTAGTTAGACTACCAGCACTATTGCGTGCCCCAAAATACCTGCCTCGTAATCGTCGGGGAACTATTATTGCCACCCAACTGAGCCACGATGCGCTTCCTAGTCCTCCCAAAAGATTGCTGAATAGAACAATCAAGAGTGTCAATATGACTAACTGGTGAGCATCAATCACTCCCAAGCTGGCGCTGACAATACCAATTACTAAAATCAGCCATATCAGGCGACCAATTCCGTGTGTCCGAAGCAAATATTGAAAGCGGCTGGTGCTGCGTTCCGACAAGTAAGCACCCAACGGCTGAATGAGATTGACCAACATGGGAATAGAAGACAGCATCCCAAATACCACTGGACTAGCATCCAATTCCACCAATAAATTGCTGAGTAAAATCCCGCCAGTTCCAAGAGAGTAAACCGATGCTAAGACACAATCCGCAGTGGAAGCTTTTAAACTGGTGCGAATAGCATCCTTGGAAATTCGAGAGTTTGAAGAGATTGCTGTTGGTGGTGAGGCAATCTGGGTAAATTCCAGAGTCAGTGGCGCAGTTGTTTCAATCTGAACAGAATCCATCAACATAAATTATGGGTGAAGTATCCTCAGATAAATCAGGTTGGAAAGAGACTCAATGCTTGAATTAGCATTGCTGATAACTGTTCGTTATTTTAGCTTGCAATTTTCAGCCAAAATTTCAAACAAGTAAAATATCATTCCTTAATAACACAAGTTATAAGCGAGGAAAGAGAATAGTATTTGTTTGTGAACAATAAAGGATTATTTAATTTTTTGGCATTGGTGATGGTAATCGCGATCGCTATTATTGCTTGTCACAGCCTACAATTGCCAAGCAAACCGTTAGCATCTACCGCAGTCACCATCAAACTTAGTGGTTGGGGAGGCTCTCCCGTTGAGCAAAAACTATTAAGACAAGTACTGCAAGACTTTGAAGCACAACATCCAACTATTAAGGTCAAATATGAGGTAATTTCCGACCAATACATGGATGTAATCAAAACTCGTTTAGTTGGGGAAGCTGCGCCCGATGTCTTTTATCTGGATGCTCTGGAAGCTCCTTTCTTAATGAATCAGAATGTCCTCGAACCGTTAGAAAGTTACATTACCCCCGAATTTGACCTCACGGATTTTGAGGATGCCCTACTTGACAGTTTCAAATACCAAAATCAGATTTACGGTCTTCCCAAAGACTATTCAACCCTGGCTCTGTTTTATAACAAAAAAGCCTTCGCCGCCGCAGGCTTAAGTAATCCGCCAGCAACTTGGGATGAATTACGTAACTACTCGCAACAATTAACAGGCAAACTTAACAAATACGGCTTTGGCGAAATTCCTGAATTGGCGCGTCAGGCTTATAAAATTAAAGCCTTTGGTGGACAACTCGTAGATAAAAATGGTTATGCTACCTTTGCGAGTGCAGCAGGTTTACAGGGTTTAGAGTTGGTAGTAAACCAGTATCAAAAAGATCGTTCCTCTGCCCAAAAATCTGATGTAGGAACAAACTCAGGTAGTGAAATGTTTGGTCAGAGTAAAGTAGCAATGGTGATTGAAGGTAACTGGGTAATTCCTTATCTAACTGAAACTTTTCCCCAAGTAGAATTTGCTACTGCACCAGTGCCTACGATTAATAATAAAAAAGGCACAATGGTGTTTACAGTTGCCTACGTGATGAATAAGCAAGCACAACACAAAGCCGAAGCTTGGGAGTTGATTTCTTATCTCACAGGTAAAGAAGGAATGCAAAAGTGGACAGGAACAGGGTTTGCTTTGCCAACACGTAAATCAGTGGCAAATAATTTGGGCTACGATCAAGACCCGTTGCGATCGCCATTAGTCGCGGGTGTGAGTTATGCTACACCGTGGCAGGTGGGTAAATATCCAGGTGCGATCGTCAATAACTTTGATAACCAGTTTGTCAGCGCCTTGTTGGGACAACAACCATTAAAGCAAGCGATGCTGAAGGCAGAGAATGAAGCTAATCAGCAAATTAGGGCGATGGAGTAAGCAATCTTTCTTACTTTCACCAAATTACTTCTGAGTAGAAATTTGCTATTTCCCGATCAGATGTAATTATTGCAGCTTGATTACTTCTGGCTAGTGCAACAACAACTCGATCTACTGGATCTCGATGACCCCATTCTAAATTGACACTTTCCATCCAAATATTTTCATCAATGGGTACAATCTGAACGGTACTAGACTTTTTCAGCCTTACTACGTAATCGTTAAGATTGACTCCTAAATCTAGTTTTTTATTTTTGATTTTTATCGCAATTTCCCATATAGCTATGGAAGGGACAAGACCATTTTTATCCCTTTCCATCTGGTTGCACGCTTCTTTAGCTTGTTCAGAAAGTTTGGCTGGATCTAAACTCCACCAGATTAGGGCACAAGTGTCAAGGACTATCTTCACAATTGTGTCCATTCCTCAGTGGTTGGTGTAGTTAAATCCTCAAAGTACTTGACTTTACCGCGTATTTCCCCAAATAACTCCTCTGTTGAAGGTGTTTGTGCGTATTTGGAAATTTTCACGACTGGCTTACCGCGATCGGTAACTACAATTTCTTCTCCTTCTGACTCTACAAGTCGTAAGAACTCAAGAAGTTGAGATTTGAGTTTACTTTTGGAAATGGATTTCATAATAACCGTAGTCATGACTATAGTCATATTCTAATAGGACATAGCATGAACTATTGCTCAATATTTATCGGCTATGACCAAGACCTACTGGGATCGCCATTAGTTGCGGGAGTTAATTACGCTACACCGTGGCAGGTGGGTAAATATCCAGGTGCGATCGTGAATAATTTTGATAACCAGTTTGTCAGCGCCTTACTTGGGCAACAACCATTAAAACAAGCAATGCTGAAGGCACAGAATGAAGCAAATCAGCAAATTAAAGCAATGAATTAAGCAATTAAAAATTCTCCTATTTCTCACTCTCCATTTTCTAGCGAGACTCCACATTTTCGATAAACTTTTGAATTGCTTGTAAATACGAATTTTTTCCAGTCTGATAAATTTGGAAATGTCCTGCTTTTGGAATTAATAAAAGTTGTTTGGGTTTAGGAGCAGCATCATATAACTGCTGACTCATATATGATGGGACAACAATATCAGCAGTTCCATGAATAAACAAGACAGGAATACGTAGAGAACCAACTTTCGAGATGGAATCAAACTTTTGCGTCAGTAGTAAATCGACGGGGAACATCCAGAGCCAATCTCTGTGCTTGACTTCCTCTGCCATTGATGTAAACGAGCTTTGCATAATCAAGGCGTTGGCTTTTGGTTGTTTGATGGCCAAATCTAAAGCGATCGCTCCCCCAAGTGATTCGCCGTAAATGACAATTTGCTCTGGGGGAATTCGGCGGACTTTTACTAAATAATTCCAGGCTATTTGACTATCTTGATAAAGCTGAGACTCACTGGGAAAATTCCCCTGACTGCTGCCAAAACCTCGGTAGTCAATCACCAATACTGAAAAGCCCAACTGCCGCATTCCCTGAAGTCTTGCTACATGATTGTAGTAACCTTTATTACCAGCAGCTCCACAAAAATATAAAATGACCTTTGGCGATTTAAGAATTCTTACAGGCTCATTTGGGATAGCAAAGAGTTTCTCTTGGGCTGATGGCTCTTGAATCCACCAGCCGTGGATGTATTCATCAGAATTAGTAATGGGTAAGCGTTCATCCTTGTAGGGAAGTTTGAAGTCAGGGTAACTCGGTAGTGTTAAAAATTGCGAAGTAGGACGAAAGATAAAATAACGCTGGCGAAAAAATAGTAATAGACAAGTTGAAATGTAGGCGATCGCTACTACTCCTATACTTCTTATCAGCAGTTTTCGAGGATTAAAATATAGCATCTTCACTTTCCTGTTGCCATTTTAAATTGTAAAAATGTTCGGTCTTCATATTTAGCAATAACTGTGACTCAGCCTGAATTTGAGCCTTTTGTACAGGAGTACGATAAATAATCATGCACAACCCATCGCTACAGTCGGGTTAGTGCGGGATTAAGCGGAGGTTTAGTAGTGTTTGAAATTAACCGACGGCGGAGTAACCCCAGGCAGAACATCACAGAAGACTTGGCTGGGTATATGTTCATGATGCCCACCATTCTAGTTTTGGGAACTTTTGTAGTCTTACCCATTCTCTACGCCGTTTTTCTTTCCCTGCAAAAAGTCCAACTTCTCGGCGGTATTGAGTACGAGTTCATCGGTTTTCGGAACTTCACGCGATTAGCTGAAGATGAAAGAGTTTGGATTGCTTTGAGAAACACAGCCGAATATGTATCTATTGTTGTGCCAACTCAAACTATCCTGGCTTTAATTTTGGCGGTAACTCTGAATTCTGGGATTCGAGGTAAAAACTGGTGGCGCATCCTCTATTTTTTGCCGACAGTCACTTCTTCAGCTGTGCTGACACTCATCTTTATGTGGATTTATAACACTGATGGGCTACTAAACGATTTTCTCGCTTTTGTAAGGCTACCTATTTATAACTGGTTGGGCGATCCAGCAGTTGCGCTCAAAGGAATTATGATCATGAACATTTGGTCAACTGCGCCGTTTTTTATGGTGATTTATCTGGCGGCGTTGCAAGATATACCCCAAACACTTTACGAGGCCGCAGAACTTGATGGCGCAAATGGAGGGCAGCAATTTATCCACATTACTCTTCCCTTGCTTAAGCCTGTAACCTTCTTTGTGGCGACTGTGGGGGTAATTGGGACTTTTCAACTTTTTGACCAGTCTTACATCTTTTCTGGCGGTACTGGCGGGCCAAATAACGCTACCTTAACTGTGGTACTGCTGATTTATCAAGCTGTATTTCGGAATTTACAAATGGGATATGCAGCTGCGATCGCATTTCTGTTAGCAGCAGTGATCATTGCCATCACTTTGATTCAGCGGCGACTTTTCGGAGGCGAACGGATTTGACTAACTCCTCTGGCTTATCCTGGCTCAAAGCCCTGTTGTACGTCTTGCTGACACTTTATGCCATCATTACTCTAATTCCCTTTCTCTGGGCATTTTCAGCATCATTTAAGCCCCTAACAGAGATTGTCAGTGGTGAACCCAACTTTCTCCCCAAGAATTTTACTCTTGACAACTACAGGCAAATCTTTCTCCAAGAACCGCTATTTTGGCGCTGGTTGTTCAACAGTGTAGCGATCGCCGTCAGCGTTACGCTTTTAAACTTATTGTTAAATTCTATGGCTGGTTATGCCTTGGCAAGATTGCGCTTTGTGGGCAAGCGCTTTTGGTTCTTCCTAATTTTGGCTGTGCTGGCAGTACCGACGCAAATTACCCTAATTCCGACATTTTTGATTTTAAAAGCGATCGGCTGGCTGAATTCTTACCAAGGCATGATTGTTCCTAGCATGGTTAATGCGACTTTTATCTTCATGATGCGGCAGTTTTTCGTTAATTTTCCTAAAGAACTAGAAGAAGCAGCCCAACTCGATGGCTTAAATACTTTTGGAATTTTTCAACACATTGTCTTACCTTTGGCAAAACCAGCACTAGCAGCACAGGCAGTTTTTGTGTTCATGGGGAGTTGGAATAATTTTTTACTGCCTATAGTTATCCTATTTGACCCAGAAATGTTTACCCTCCCCTTAGGGCTGAACACCTTCAAAGGTCAATACATCAGCTATTGGAACTACATTATGGCGGCTTCTATGGTCTTTACCCTGCCAGCTTTAGGCATTTATGCCTTTTTTAATCGTTACTTTATTCAAAGCGTCACTTTTACCGGGGGAAAAGGTTAATAGGCATTAGTCATTAGTCATTAGTCAAAAATTCTTCCCCTGCTTCCCTTGCCCCCTCCCATTCCCCAAACAGTATTTTGGGCAACAAATTGCACTCCTAACGTGATATTGGTATTACAGCGACTCAATCTCTATCTATCAGTAAACAAGCATTATGGGTTTTGCAGACCTATCGATCGCAGAGATAGCAGCTGACTACAGCATTCCTGTAGAACAAGTGTTTTCTCTGTGCAACCAACTGGGAATCGCCTACAAACACCAAAAGACCCGTTTGGCGTTAGAAGATGCAAGGGCAATTATTTCCCAAATATCGTCTGAAATACGTCCCAAAGGTACTAACGACTTGGTGGGTGATCACGAAGTCCCCTGAAGGGTTATCTCAGAACTTTGGCTAATAACTGATAGCTAATGATAAAAAACAATAAGTCATTAGCAATTAGCAGCTTGGAGATTGAGAATCGCGTTCTTAGCTGTGTTGAGCGTCAAAATCTTTAAGGGGAAACATGTTTATAAGACTAATTGGCGTTGTTGTGGCTACTGTTTTACTCTCGTTTCAGTTGATTGTCGGTAGCGCGACAGCAGTGGAACTAGACGAAGCTACCCGAACAGTGCCATTAAATACTCAGGGTGATACCGTTGTACTCAGCCTTAAACAAGTCAAAGAAGGCAAACGCTTATTTAATTACGCTTGCGCCCAATGTCATGCTGGGGGAGTTACCAAGACAAACCAAAACGTCGGACTCACTCCAGAGGACTTGGCACTAGCAACACCTAACCGTAACAACATTGAAGGTTTAGTAGATTACCTAAAAAATCCCACTACTTACGACGGGGAAGAAGAGATTTCCGAAATACACCCCAGTCTCAAAAGTGCAGATATTTTCACAGCAGTGCGAAATCTGACGGATGATGACTTGGAAGCGATCGCCGGTCATATTCTCTTACAACCCAAAATCGTTGGTACTAAGTGGGGAGGCGGAAAAATCTATTACTAAATCCTGGGGTTGAGTCATTGGGAATAGGGTATTGGGCATTGGGAATAGGGCATTGGGGAGAATTCAGTCCCTACTCCTAATTCCCCGTTCCCCATTCCCCATTTACTACTTATTGGACAGCTTTTTGCAATAAATTGCTCTCCATTATTAAAAAAAAAATTGATCTATGACAGATTGTCATATTTGGTGTTGATTTTATTTAAAATGAGAAAGGGAAAAAAATTGTTTGTTAGGAGAGAGCTATGAAATTAATTTCGGCAAGCTGGCGGCGCCTTAGTTTAGCTGTGTTGACAATCCTTTTAGTTGTTAGCAGCTTTGCTGTTTTTACTCCCAGTGCTTCGGCTGAAACCTACCAGGTGAAATTGGGTAGTGATAAAGGACTGCTAGCATTTGAACCGAAAAAGTTGACCATTAAACCAGGTGACACTATTGAATGGGTGAACAATAAAGTTCCTCCCCATAATGTTGTGTTTGATGCTGCCAAAAACCCCACTAAGAGCGCCGATTTAGCTAAATCTCTATCTCATAAGAAGTTGCTCATGAGTCCTGGTCAAAAGGAAACGACCACCTTTGCAGCAGACGCGCCTGCTGGTGACTACACCTTCTACTGTGAACCTCATCGTGGTGCTGGCATGGTTGGTACAATTACTGTCCAAAGCTAGAAACACCAGCGTTTGACACGAGATGATTACTCAGTGAAATTAGCTCATCGCCACACGCTACACTCCTAGAGTGACGCACAAAATGTAGAAATGGCGGTAACGAGTTCTATCTTTCCCTAAGACGCTAAACAATGTGTAGCGATCGAGGAGTGAACTTGTTACCGCCAATTTTGATCAAATTTGACTTAATCAGGGATTAATCGCGTTTATACTCTTGCTGGAGGCTTGTTGCGAGGAAATACTGTTGAGAATACTTTTATTAATTTTACTGTCGGCGATCGCCCTATTCAAATTTACATTCATTAGTCCAGCACTAGCTGCCGAAACATCTAACGGTGCTAAAATTTTCGAGGCTAACTGCGCTTCTTGCCATATAGGTGGCGGTAACATCCTTATCAGCCAGAAAACCTTGAAAAAGGAAGCATTGTCAAAGTACCTAGAAAATTACAATCAAGACTCAATCGAGGCGATTATCCATCAAGTGCAAAATGGTAAAAATGCCATGCCTGCTTTTAAAGCCAAGTTAAGTTCTGAGGAGATTCTGGAGGTAGCTGCTTACGTTTTTCAAAATGCAGAACAAGGTTGGTAAAGTAGCTATACAGTATAGTTTTTTTGGGGTGAGCGTTTGCCTATCTTTAGTTAATAGCCAGCTAGACGCTCACCCCAAAATATTGGAGAATTTATTTGTTGGAAATCCCTCAGTGCATTTCCTTCTTAGAAGCTTTTAACGAACTTCTAAGTTAAGTATTATGTATGACAAATTAGCGATCGCTAATTTGCCAACTACTAGAAACAATATTTTAAACCCAAAACCCTGATATAGAGACGCAATAAATCACGTCTCTACATCAGTAACTCTTAACCCAAACAAATTGTATTTTAAACGGGACTTACGCAAAAAATAGTCAAAAACAATGATTTTCAGGCAGAACAACACCTTCCGGTTACTCCAGTGGAGAAATCGTAGAGTAGCCGCTTCTTTATCAGACGCTGCAAATGCGTCTAGATAAATCACCGCTACCTGAATCCATCATCAACGGGCGATTATTTTTCTGGATTAGACTTTTGTCTGTTTTCCTTGACTTCACGCAACCGTTCTACTAATTTTTTATCCGATTGAGCAGCAGATGTAGACTGAACTTGATTGATTTTTGGCAACAATAAAGGTTCAGAAGTAGCTGCCGATGAAGACGTAGGCTGGTTATTTTTAATTTGCAGTTCAGATAATGGTTTGGGAGTAGCTGTTGGTACAATTAATGGTTTGAGAGTACCTGTTGGTGAAGATGTAGGTGGGTTATTTCTGATTTGTAAATCAGGTAATGGTTTAAAAGTAGCTGCTGGTGAGGGGGTAATCTGATTGTTATTGATGCCCGGTGCAGATAATGACGAGGGGTTTTGCTCTTGAGTAGTCCCAGTAAGATTGCTCGTGCTGTTTTGGAAACGTAGATTAAATGGATAGGAACTAATCTGTTTATCTCCCTTGGGGGATTGCTTGTTGAAGTATTGCCTTGCTTTTAATTGCAATTCCGGGGAAATTAACTTGTCTTGAAATTTGATATCTAAGACCTTACCATCAGGATCTACCACCAATACTCCCAAAACAGCACCTTCAAGATTTGACTTATTCGTGGATAATGTTTGGCGGATGACTGGTTTTTGTTCAGCGTTGGGGTATTGTCGCTGGACTTCCTTTCTCAGGTTTGCGTAGGAGTCTAGCTGTGCAATGGACTGTTGAGTTCCCTTCGTCGATAAATCCGCTGTTTGTAGCGTGCTTCCCCTAGTTCCAATTAAAGTATCCCCATTCCTTGGAGCTTGTTTTAAAGAATTTATCAGCGGGTTTTGAGCAATTGTAGACGACGCATTCGGAACTGGTTGCGTCATTGGCTGCGAAGTCGTATTTACCTGTGCTGTTGCAACGGGTGCGGTATCAGATAAGATTGGAGGCTGGGGATTGCGCAGAAGATCAGCAGGTATTTGCTGCGATTGCAATTCTGGCAACCTATTTACAGATAGCGGCTTAGGTGGCTCGTATTTGGCGACGCTCTCACTCACATTCGCACGAGGAACTGGTCGAGAGAATCTGGCGCTGGTATTAAATTTAGAACTATCAAATTTGGAAGCGTCGAACCGCAAATTATCACTCGGAATCATCCGCAAAGACTGCCTTGTAGGCAAAGAGGAGACTCGATAGTTATTTGATGATGCCGGTAGCGGAGGTAATACTAGCTGACTGGATGGTGATGGCGCTAATGGGGTTAATCCCGGTTGGACGCTAAAGTTTGGAGCCGCAAGTGGGGCGACTGGAGGTAATTGTTGTAAACCAATCTGGGGCGTGCTTTGCGGCAAACGGTTTTGGTCGGCTTGGCTCAATTCCAAAAGTCCGACTGGCTGGGATGATGCTGTTTCTTTGGGCTTGTTAGACTCCATCGGCATCAATGGTACGATCATCGCGATCGCACCGTGCATACCAAGGGAAGCAATTGCTGCTATCCCAATTGGCTGGCTTAAAATTTCTGGTATATTTTTCAGCAGGGAGACGTAAGACATAGCTGTTATCGTTCACTCACTCAGTTGCAGTTGACTAGCGATTTTCTCTTTTCAGCATTGCAATATCTTGCAAGATATGCGTTCTTCATAAGGAAATAATAACTTCCTCGGTTGGCAATCAAAACGCCAAAATTGCCATTTATTCAAGTTTTTAATTAATCTAATGACGCTGTATCATATCTTCAAAATCCGAGCTTGCTAAAGAGGTATTTGAAAAATTACTACTTTTGATTTTTTATTCTTATGACGCACACAATTAAAATTAATATCTGGAAGTTTTATAAAGTTTAAGTAAACGCACAACTTTGAATACATCAAAACATCTGCCGAAGTTGCCTTGTTTTTTCAACTGTTTTTCAGTCAACTACACTTCTGTAACAGATGACACACGTGTTTGTCTATGACTGGCCCTATTTGAAAATATTACCACATCAGTAGCCCCTCAAACTGTTGCAAATTGTACAATTTTATTGACATTTTAGCCTTAAATTCCACCAAAGCTATTGGTTTTTTCTCTAAGGAGTCAGTCAGACGATCGCAATTCTAGCTCCTGAATATGACTACTTCTTCGTCAAAAAAGTTCAAAATCTCAATCATTGCATCCAAAATTTAAAATGCCGTTACCGACAGTTATTTTGCCTGGATATCTAGAAAGCGCGATCGCTTATCGCCAACTAGAACAATCTTTACAGCAGTTAAATTTTCCCACGGTTACAGTCCCACTGCGACGGCGTGACTGGCTCCCCACTTTGGGAGTAACACCCGTAATACTTATTCTGCAACAACTCGATTACACGATCAAGCATATATTACGTGAACATAATGCTACTCAAATTAATTTAATTGGTCACTCAGCCGGAGGTTGGATATCCCGCATTTATATGGGAGAAAAGCCCTATTTAGCGCGCGGTGATGTCAAACCATTTCTCTGGCAAGGGCATCCCTTGGTTGCTACTTTTGTCACCTTGGGTACACCCCATATCAGCCAAGAACGCTGGACACGCACCAATCTGGATTTTGTTACCAATAACTACCCTGGAGCTTTTTACAAAAACGTTCGTTACGTTTGTGTGGCTGGCAAAACTATCTTTGGGAAAAGGCGGCCTGGTAGTTGGTTAGCTTATAGTAGTTACCAATTAACCTGTGGGAAGGGTAATACTTGGGGAGATGGGATTACGCCCATTGAAGCTGCTCATTTGCAGGGGGCGGAAAATCTGGTGATTGAAGGTGTAAAGCATTCTCCTAGAAGTCCTGGGATTTGGTATGGCTCACCAGAAGCCTTAAAATCTTGGGTACAGTATTTGATTTAAAAAACTTTATTTTTATATAAGAAAAGTAAAAATTATTAAAATTTCTTAGCTAAAATCGTAACAAGAATAAATACTTAGTTAAGAACAGGAGGGGTGAGCTATGCAAAGCACCCAGTTCGATAAGATTTTGCGACGAATAGCGACGATATTATCAGTCGTGATTTTGACTCTGTGTTTAATTTATATCTCTACTGGAATTTTGCTGTCTTTTTACTATGAACCGACAGCAGGCGGAGCTTATAACTCCTTAAAGCTGATTAATACACAACTGCCATACGGTTGGTTGTTTTGGAGAGCGCATGAGATTGCTGGTAACGGGGTAATTGCGATCGCTCTCGTTCAAATTGTGGTGATGTTTTTAGGTCGGCAATTTCGTAAGAGTTGGCTGGCTGCCTGGATTAGTGTAATTTTGTTAACCCTAAGTGCGATCGGGCTGGATTGGACAGCGATGATTTTAGATTGGACTCAGGAAGGGTACTGGCGTTTTAGCATTGAGCTAGGAACCATCGAAGCCATTCCTTTGATTGGTGGACAACTGCGCGAAATCCTAACTGGTGGTGGAGCGATTAACACAATTACCGTCGAACACCTTTACACAATCCACAGTTATCTAATTTCGGTAGCGACGCTAATTCTTGCCATAGTACATTTGTCTGCTTTACTCTGGCAGGAATGGCAAATGTATCAAGAAGCGCCAAAACCAGAAAGCGAATTTATTCCTTCCCAAAGCTAATAAAGAGCCAAGAGTTAGGGGTATTCTTCCCCTGCTCCCCTGCTCCTCTGCCCCCCTGCTCCTCTGCTCCTCATCCCCCAGAAGCCTCACTAGTAGAAAGTTGAGATAATTGGGCGAGGGATAGGTCTTCAACCTCTGGTAACTTTTCTAGAGACAAGGGAGTGGATTGTGTAGCACCAGATAAGCGTTTTAAAAGGCTAGGTCTGGGGTCATGTAACAGATAAATAATGCGATCGCCAATTTCCCAATCTTGGTTCGCTGGCATTACCTGTAAGCGTTCTGCTCGTTCTACCAATAGTGGTATCAACACCCCAGTCCGAATCTTTTCTTGGATGCGATCGCATTGAGTCGAAAACTCCAACTCATCTAACGTAGTTGTCCCTAACTTGACTCGTCCATCATTCAAATATTCATTCCAAGTTTTAATTGCTAAGTCTGGAATAAAAGCTTGATTAACTTTATTACTAGTCGAGGTACTCGCTTGCGGATCGCGGGGAAAAACAGCTAAGACACGGGGGGGTTTAAACTCCTCAGCTGCTCTTTGAGCCAAAACAAAATTCACCTCGCCATTACTTGTCATAGCCAAAAAAGTACCTATAGAGGCAAGTCCTGCCTCTTCTAAAACAGCAGCATCTAGCGCACTGCTGGCAATAACCCGGAGATTTTGTGCCTCGGCTTGCACAAGGCATTCGGGATCAGTATCAATCATCACCACGTTTTCTCCCCGTTCCTGAAAAAACCGGGCAATCACAAGACTCAAGGGATTACAACCCACAATTACTGCCCCAGTTACGTCCTTAGAAGTGATTTGCAGCCATTTAGCAACCCAGCCAGCTGTTAGTCCTTGGCAGACAACAGTCATGATAATTGTCAGGAAAACTAAAGCTTTGATGGAATCACCGCCGTTAATGCCTCGCTGTGTCAGGGAAATCGCAAAAAAAGAAGCTACAGAGGCAGCAACAATTCCTCTCGGAGCAACCCAGCTTAAAAACAGTTTCTGTCGCCAGTTGAGGTCACTGTTCCAGGTACACAACAGGATATTAATCGGGCGAACGACAAACATTAGTACCAAAACAGTGAATAAACTACCCCAACCCAAAGCAAACACACTGGCAATGGATAGGTCAGCAGCTAATAAGATAAATAGCACTGAGACGCTGAGAATTGTCAGTTGACCCTTAAAGCTGCGTAACAGACGTTCTTCTGGGACTGAGGAGTTAGCAAAGACTGCTCCTGCAACTACTGTTGTCATGACTCCCGATTCACTGCGGATCATCTGCGATAAGGTAAACAAGCTCCAAAGTATCGCCAACACCACTAAGTTTTTTAGCTCAAATGACAGAAAACTGGCGCGTTTGAAAATCAAACTCATCAGATAACCGCCAGCACCACCAATTGCTGCGCCAACACCCAGGCGTATAAGTAAACCGACGATCGCATTGATGGGATCAGCATCGCCGTTCAAAATCCTATCGAGGACAACGAAGGCGAGGATAGCCCCTACAGGGTCAATTAAAACCCCCTCCCCTTCCAAAAGTGTTGCCACTTGCCGATCTACATTGATTTGTTTCAGCAAAGGGCCAACGACAGTTGGGCCTGTCACCACGATTATGGAAGCATAGAGAAAAGCTATGTTCCAAGGAAATTCGCCGAGCCAGTGAGCAGCCATACTCCCACCAAGCAATGTGATCAGCGTTCCTTGAGTGACCAGCAATTGCAGGCTGACTGAAACTCTACCTAACTCACGCAGATCCAAGTTAAGTCCGCCTTCGAACAAAATGATTGCCGTTGCGAGGGCGACTATAACTTCCAGTCCAGTGCCTAGCGAATGGGGATGCAATAGCCCTATACCATCAGAGCCAAACAAAATGCCCAACAGCAATAACAAGACGATGCTGGGTACACGAAGGTATGCAGCCAGCACTTGGGCGCTAATGCCTGCAAAGACAGCGATCGCCATCTGTGTGGTAATTTCAAAAGATGCTTCCATATTGTAGATTTTGAGCGATTTATTTCAAAATCTCTTGTAAAAAACCGTAGATATTAACTCTACAGGGTACAACATCATACCCTTTGTTCCTTGCTGTCTTCAGCGTTTTTTAGATATGTGTATACCCCGAAATTTCCAGCGCCCAAGGCTGACGCACCCTGCGGCTGACCGCAGAAGCATCTACGGACTTTCTTATCTGTCTCCATATCTTTGTATCCTCTTCAAGCTTTTGCTTCCACCCAGTTTAGCTGCCACAAACTTTTTTTGGCAAAACCTGTTGACAACAGCAAGAAAATTGGTTAATTTATAAAAGGTCTGAGTCCGATGCCCCCATCGTCTAGAGGCCTAGGACACCTCCCTTTCACGGAGGTAACGGGGATTCGAATTCCCCTGGGGGTACTTAAAAAGAATAAAAAGCAAAAGCTTTTTTATTTGAAATGTAGCAATAAAAACCATCATTCAGGAATACATCTGAATGATGGTTTATTGTTGTTATGCATACGGTTCTTTGCTGGCTAGTTCTTCTACACGTTGGTGAATAGCCAAAAGATTTAACCGCAAATCTTTGCTCAGACGATTTTCAATAATTCCTACTGGCATAGTGAGTTTAGGCCAAACTTGAATTGTGTAGGACAGATTTGTTCCTAAAGACTCACCGAAAGAATAAGGCTCTAAGCACCAGCTACCAGAAAAGCCTTTAAAATCTCCCTCTACCATGCGGAAATTAATTGCTTTAGGGAAGCATTCTTCCAAGTCTAGAACTACCCGTGCACAAAAGTTGAAATTCAGTAAGCGTTGAGAGCCAACTTGCTCCAGTCGAATTCCACCATCGGGATGCTCGATTAGACAACTCTTGGCGAGGTTGGGGAGGAAGTCTGGTAAGGCTTCATAATTTGTCAGAACCTTCCAGATTTGCTCCACTGGGTGGGGAATTTGGACTTTAGCACTGATTTGCCGCTGTCGCTCTGCTATTTTCTCAATTTGAACTTCTACCTGAGCAAGCAAATCCTCTTCTAGGTTGGTGTCATCAGTGGAAGATTGCAAATCAGGGTTCTCTGTTGTGTTCTGTTTTTTAGTCACTTTCAGAATTATGGTTTGCTTTCGTCAGAAAATTGGGGCAGAGTCAAGGTGAAGCAAATTTCGCTCTGTTCAGAATCCGAGATTGGGAGACTTTCAACAGCGATCGCTCCATCTAAATGCTGCACTAAAGACTTGACTAAAGCAAGTCCCAAGCCAGTCCCTGGAGTCCAGCGACCTTTTCCACGGCGGAACTTATCAAAGATGTAGGTCGCTTCTTCTTCAGAGATGGCACGTCCTGTATTCGTCACCTTCATGATAACTTGATCGATTTGCTGCTCGACTCGGTGAGACGCTTCAAGGCGAACTATTGTATCAGACTCTGAATATTTACAGGCATTAGTTAATAATTCTTGCAGGATACGGTCAAAACTCTCCAGTTCAGTTTGCAGTTTGAGCGATTCCTCCGGCAAATCTATAGAAATTTTTAATCCTTTTTCGCCAAGTTTTTTTTCAAAGGATGCTGCTATATCTTGAATTCTAGTATTTAAATCTATAGATTCTAATTGGGGAGCTTCGTGAGGCGACTCTAGCTTTTGGAGTGTCAACAAGTCATTAATCAAGTTGATTTCTTTTGAACATTCCTGCTCAAGAATATCCAGATATCTACCCTGACGCTCTGGCGTTATTCCTGGCAAACGCAAGTTTTTTATTGACATCAGCATATTTGTCAAAGGATAGCGTAGGCGATCGCTCATATTACTCAAAAATTCATCTTTGAGTTCATTAAGTTTCCGCAGCTGCTCGACATACTGTCGGGTTCTTTCATGCAATTTCGCTTGGAGTTCTAGACTACTTTGGAGTTTCGCCGTCCGTTCATCTACCAACATTTGCACTTGGCGCAATGTCTGTGACTGAATTATGGCGTTACTCACTTGAGCGCAAACCATTTCCACAAGATTTAATTCTTCTGGTTGCCAATTGCGAATTACAGCTTGCTGTAGCACTAAAAAGCCTAAAATTTTACCTTGACTTTCCAATGGCACTAAAAGTACCGCAGGCAATTTCTCTATCGCAAATAATGGAGCAGCTGTTAAGGTATTGTTTTGATCTGTATAGTCATCGAAGATTACTGGTTTTCCAGAATCCATGAAGGCACGCTGGCATAAACCACAGTCTGAAATCAAGAAAGACTGATCTAAGGTGTCTAGTTTACTAGTGCCAGAATTTTGTGTTTCTCTAGCCCATTGGGCGATTACACTAGCTTTCGCTTTGGGGATTTGTTTTTTAGCTTGAGTCTTAAATAGTGGATCTGTATATTTCAGTAATATAAGCAAACCCCGATCTGCCTGTAGAGATTCGGCTGTCGAGGCGATAACTAACTGGAGCATTTGATTCAGCTCCAAGTTGCTACGACTCAATAAGGTTAATTGCTTGATCAAGCTTTGATGGTGCTTGCTTTTTTGCAGGGACAGCTCTTGATGAGTAATTTGTTGAGCTTGTGCCACTCCAGAAAAAGCGATCGCGCAAGCTGACTCCACTTCTTTGAGCAATTGTTTTTCTGATTCACTCCATTCATAAGGTTGGAATTTAATCAGATTAATCACTCCATTGTTATTACCACCAAACCGAGTGGGAATTGCCAAAACCGCTTTTATCGGTAGTGGTAGATATTGACACCCAATGACCAGACTATTTTGAATGATGGAAATGTCTTCAATAGTCAATGGTTGGGCAGCACATTGCAGCACTGGCGAGTGCATAAGCAACTGTTCCATTGAAAACATTTCTTCAGGGTGTGGCAACCCTAAATACTCATCAGCACACCAATTAGTAGTAGTTGCTTCGTCAGATGTTTCATCCGCCACTGAAACTAAGCAGCAGCAATCTACTTGAAACGCAACTCCTAGCAATTGGGCAATCTCTTGCAGCATCAAAGCCGTAGCAGAGCTATTAGCAATAATTTGGTTAATCTTTTGTACCAATTCGCGGGCAGGTTCTTCCTGATGCTGCATCAGCTTGACTTGGTAAGGTTTTAGTCGGTCTATGTCATCTACGTAATGTGGCGGTGATGATAAAGGCTTTTTCATTTTTGGCACGCCCTCGGATAATAACCCCATTGTTCTTGCACCCAACCTCTTGGCATATTCTTCACCGTTAGTTGTGTTGCTATACCCTGATAATTGACAAATTTTGTGTAAATACTTTCTCTCACCTGTTATAGCCCTTTTCTATCTCAGATGGCCAAATTTCCACTGCATCAAGCAAATTGCTACATTGATGCATAAGTAATAAAATACTCAAGATATCCTATAAATGCTTAAGTTAGCTTATTTTTAACTGCACTGTCTTGAAATAATTTACCAACTTTATCCTGTCTGTAAGTATACATAAACCGTAATTTCTCTGGAATTACAGCAAAATTCCCCTTTTGAGGGCGTAAAATTACGTAACTTGCTTTATAAAGTTTTATTACATTTATTGAAAAAACTAGTAGGTTTAACAAGTTACTCTTTGATCTCCGTAACTCTCAGTAAAATATCAATAAAAGTAAAGGAGCCAAGAGGAGATTGCTCTTGCAGTGTAGGCTTCTATTCTCTACAAAAGCCTGCACCAATGAGGTGTACTCTTGTTCAGACCTACACTGATAGGTTAACTGTGATAGCGAGTTTGTGAGTATTTTGTTCTTAACCTGTGGCAGAAATTTGGAGTAAAGCTTAAATTTAAATAAATTCTTACTCACCAAAGGTTGCGGCAGTTATAGCTAAATTTTGAATGCAGCCCAGTTATTAGTAAAAATAACTAGGCTGCATTCGTCTGAAATATAAAACTAAACCACATCTATTTTCAGAACTATATTTTTTAAAGTAGTTAAGAGCATTTTTTACTCCCTGCTGGTAGGGCGGGCTAGATGCCCTCCCTACAACAGGTTTCAAAATAGACGAAGTTTATCCAGCCAAGCTCTCGACACTCAGAGGAACCATATCGCCATTCCTCGTTAGTCCTAACAACATCGGTTCTTGGGGTTGAATTAGTTGACCTGTAAGCACACAGCGTTCTTCTTGCTGAGCTGTGGCAGCTATGCTAGCTCGGATGTCGGATCGCGAAAATCGAGGCTTCCACTCACCTGATTTTTGTTGGACATAATTCCAAAGGATATCTCGGATCAGGGCTTGATATCCCTGATTCCCAGCAATTTCTTTGAGCTTATCTTTGAGTTCCCGTTCTAGGCGAATGCTGGTAACTTCCATATCGGTGGTTGGGGTGCGAGCGATCGTATGCATCAGTTTTTCTCCTTAAAGGTATAGACAGGATAGTAATACAAGTGTAGTATGTTTAAAGGAATGTTCAATAGGTGAAATTTTCTGTGAAATCCATTTACCCCATCTCTACTTCAATTTTGTGCGCTACCAATTGCCGAACCAATTGGGAATCAGCTGCTATGGAAGTGGAGTATTTATTTATGGGCGATGGTAGCCGAAATCATGGGCAAATCACAGAAGGTAATGATGATTATAAGTATGTAGGCATTAGTGCACTAATTGCAAAACCACAACTAGATCAACAAAGCGGGGGATACAGGCAAAGGAATCCTGTACCGATATGAGACCAGAAAATTTTCCGGTCAATTCTAACCCCCGCTTCACCGAAAACTTGAAGCGGGGGTTTTTTTATAAGGAGTTAAGCTGTGACGATATCTTCCATGCGCGGCGCGAACGCAATGCAAGTGTTAGAGCAATCTGTGGTGGTGTTTTCTCAAAATTACTTGCCACTATGTCGGGTAAATATCAAGCGGGCAATTGTGCTGTTAGTAACCAACAAGGCGCAACCGCTGGGTTTTACCACAGAAAGCGGATGGCAAGTTCACTCACCCAGTTTGGTAATTGATGTGCCAAAACATATTCGCTTGACAATCACTTCTAATGAGCGGATGTGGAAAGTTCCGCCAGTGAATCGGCGGGAAGTATTGCGACGAGACCATCACAGTTGCCAATATTGCGGCAGCAGCAAACATCTAACGCTAGATCATGTGATGCCGCGTTCTAAAGGCGGTTCTCACACTTGGGATAACGTAGTCACAGCTTGTGAGAGATGTAACTCCCGTAAAGGCGATCGCACCCTGTTTGAAGTTGGTATGCAACTGCGTACCAAACCAAAAGCGCCAATCCACCCCGCGATTTCTTTTGCTGAACAGTTTTGGATAGAGATGCAAGCAAACCTGGAATAACAGGAGAGCATAAGGAATGCTGAAATTAACTTACACTGAAAGCAGTTTTGATTTGGAATGTGTCACTTTGTCGCTAGAAGAATGGGTAGCGCAACGAGTGATTTTAGCCCTGCGAGTTGGGCAAAGTTTATGCATTGAACCCAATACCGCTTCCTTTTTGCTTCCTGTTGATTTGCCAGGAGTAGAAGTGCTGAGGGCTGAAGTAAAAAAAGATGATAGAGAAATCATTGCCCTCTGTACGTGCGATGCCGAATATATGGAAGTCACCCTACGGGGTTCTTGGCTATCAGCTAGTTCTAAGGATTCTGTCGGTGTGTTTGTCACCACTATGAGCGATCGCGCTGAGTTCTTTTTGCACAAACTTTGGCAGGAAGCTCAATCTTGTGCTTCTGTGATGAGCGAATAAATTAAATAGTTGGGTGAGGAGCATTTCTCACCCTTTATTGCGTCATTTTTAATAGTTCAGGAATTGTCACAAATCGGTAGCCTTGCTGTTTGAGTCCGGTGATGATTTGTGGCAAAGCTTCTACAGTTCTGTGGCGTAGACGCATTAGCGAAGCGGTAGCGACGTTCGCGTAGCGTCTCGCAGAGAAGGAGCGTCAGCGGCTTGTCGCTAGACATCGCCACCACCATCATGCATTAAAACAATAAAACCAGGTTTTGCGCCTTTCAGGACATTATTTACAAATGCCTGCGGTTTGGCGTGAGGATCGGTATCAGCGGAAGTTAGCGACCACATAATTACAGCATCTTTCTGGCTTTTGGCGTAAGCGGCTAGTCCGTTGTTTAAAAAGCCTCCAGGAGGACGAAATAGAGAAGTTTTGACTCCTGTAGTTTTGTATATCAAATCGGTTGTGCGATCGATTTCACTTTTAGCTGTGGCTTCATCCATTCGCCGATACCAATGATGCCAAGTATGGTTGCCAATGGCGTGTCCCTCAGCTACTTCACGCTTGGCTAAGTCTGGATTTGCTTGTAAAGCTTGTCCTACCCAAAAGAATGTTGCTTTAACATCATTTTGCTTCAAGATATCCAGCATTTCTAGGGTTGTTTTTGACCAGGGCCCATCATCAATGCTGAGAGCAATAACCTTTTCGTTGTTGCTGAGTTGCACCCTATAAACTGTTTTTCCCTGAAATTTAGCTGGGACTGTAAAAGTAGGGTTTTCTACTTTGGCTGATGGCGGTACCTGGGAATTAATTTGGCCTTTTGCTGGATCTTGAAGTGCAGTATGGATTTTGCTTAGTGGCTGGTTCAACCCCGATTGTGGGGAGATACCTGGAACACTACTACAAGCTGTAATACAAGAGGCGATCGCGACAAAACTAATTATCTGTTGTTGCTTGAAGGAGTTGTCTGTCACGTCAGGCTTTTAAAAACTCAACCAAGCATAACTGTAGTTTTACTTTTCAGAGTGGTTAATTAAGTTCAAACCTAAGCGTAGAAGCTTTTATAGACAATTTCAAAAGTTTTTTCTAAAACCTCTTGACACCTCTTGTAGTATTTTGTAGTATATTTGTAGTGAGGCGAAAGACAAAGCTTCTCAAGGGTCAAAGTTATGTTCTACATCCAACTAAAGGACAGGCGTTGGAATAAACCAAAGTCCTCAGTCAATAAAGCTGTTTCTACTTGCAAACCATCGGCAGTAGAAGCAAGAAACGAAAAAAGTTCTAAGTTTGCACTCATCAAAACCACTGAATACATCCGTAGTACACAACAGGCTTGCTACCTAGAATTTCGGTTGTTTTCCTAACAGTTAAAAGTCAATTATCTGAACCTTGAAAACTAAATAAGAAATGGGCAAGTTCACCAATAAAATCTGTGCCTAAAAACCTCAAAGTTTAAGCACAGATTCTCAAAAATCGGGGTGTAGCTCAACTGGCTAGAGCGTTCCGTTGTCTGCGGAAATGTTGCGGGTTCAAGTCCCGTCACCCTGGTTGCAGTCCTGTAGGCGAATAGTTTAAGCCGTCAGTTTCTCAAGCTGAAGATTGCGAGTGCGAATCTCGTCAGGACTCCCAAATGGCTGAGTAGCCAAGTGGTCGAAGGCATCGGTCTGCAAAACCGACATCGTGAGTTCAAATCTCACCTCAGCCTTTGGTGCCGCAGTGTAGCTTAACGTAAAGCCCCCGGCTCATAACCGGGTCGATGCGGGTTCAAGTCCCGCCACTGCTACCAAATGCAGGGATGGTGTAACGGTAACACCTCGTGACTCCAAATCCGATGTTCTAGGTTCAAATCCTAGTCCCTGCGTCAGACAATTTTAGATTTTTTAGATTAATAAATTTAATCCAAAATCTAAAATTCGGTAAATTATGCCCTCGTGGACAAATGGTTAAGTCAGTGTTCTTTCAAAGCACAGATGCGAGTTCAATTCTCGTCGAGGGAATGATTATGGGTCGGTGGCCGAGTCTGGTTGAAGGCAACAGTCTGTAAAACTGTTCTTATTTGCACGCAGGTTCAAATCCTGCTCGACCCACTGTGGAGAGGTGGCTGAGTGGCTCAAAGCGTCCTCCTGCTAAGAGGAAACGGGTAGTTAATATCCGTCGCAGGTTCAAATCCTGTTCTCTCCGTTTTGAGAGTGTGGTGTAACTGGATAACATCTCAGTCTACGAAACTGAAGACGTGAGGGTTCAAATCCCTCCACTCTCGTTACATGGGAGAGATGATGGAGTGGCTGATTCGAGTTGAATTAAACCAGTCCAATGGGTAAAACCTATCTCTCCTTCTTATCCCTCGGTAGCTCAGTTGGTAGTTAGCGCCTGTCTGAAGAACAGGAGGTCGTCGGTTCGATTCCGACCTGGGGGGCTTCGTTGCCTCATAGCTCAATGGTAGAGCAAGCGGCTGTTAACCGCGCGGTTGTAGGTTCGAGTCCTACTGAGGCAGCCATTCATTGCCGGGTGGACGAATTGGTAAGTCGCATCGCTCTGAACGATGAGGTTGCAGGTTCAAACCCTGCCCTGGCAATAAAGCCCTGTGGTGTAATTGGCAACATAGCGCCCTTTGAAGGCGAAGATTCCAGGTTCGAGTCCTGGTGGGGCTGCCAAACTCTGCTCTTGTAGCCCAACTGGAAGAGGCTGCCGTCTCAAAAACGGTATAGTTGTGGGTTCGATTCCCACCAAGAGTACCAAAATTTGCTCCTGTAGCCCAATTGGAAGAGGTGGCAGACTTAAAATCTGTTTCGTTGTGGGTTCGACTCCCACCAGGAGTACCAACGGGATGTAATTCAGTGGCCAGAAGCCATGCTTTGGGAGCATGGAGTCGCAGGTTCAAATCCTGCCATCCCGATATGCCTCTGTGACGGAACTGGCATACGTGCTGGAATCAGAGTCCAGATTTTGCAGGTTCAAATCCTGTCAGGGGCACTAAGCTCTCGTGGCGGAACGGAAGACGCACTAGACCGAGGATCTAGTTTTTTGCAGGTTCAAATCCTGTCGAGAGTACCAAAATATCTGGGTGTAGCGCAGTTGGGAGCGCGGGAGTTTCGGGAACTCCAGGTCGTAGGTTCGATCCCTACCACTCAGATTTTGCCCTTGTAGCCCAACGGAAGAGGCGCTTCGCTTAGAACGAAGAGGTTGCTGGTTCAAATCCAGTCAGGGGTATTGACTTCTTGCAAAAATTCTTTTGCAAGAGGGGGAAAGGTAAAAGGTAAAAGGTATCTTATTACTCCTTTCTCCTTTACCCCTTACCCTTTTCCCACTTCTGCAAGAAGTCTATTGGTGAATATGCGGGGATAGAGCAACGGTGGCTCGTCAGGCTCATAACCTGAACATCGGCAGGTTCGACTCCTGCCCCCGTCACCAAAACAGTGCTGGTGTAGCTCAATTGGCAGAGCAACTGACTTGTAATCAGTAGGTTGCAGGTTCAATTCCTGTTACCAGCTTGATGCGGGTGTGATGTAACGGCAGCATGAGACGTTTCCATCGTCTTCGTGCGAGTACCCTGCGGGAAGCAAGCTACAAATCTCGCCGTCCGCTCGAACTTGCGGGTGTGATGTAATCGGTAGCATCTGAGTGCGCCATACTCAGCGCGTGGGTTCAAGTTCCTCCACTCGCTTGCGTAGTCCTGTAGCTTCAACGGTAGAGCAAGTGCCTTACAAGCAAGAGGTTGCAGGTTCAAATCCTGCCAGGACTACCAAATCTTGGGAGTGTAGCTCAATGGAATAGAGCTTCGAGCTTCTACCTCGAAAGTTGTGGGTTCAAGTCCTACCACTCCCGCTTGAAAATGTCTTTGATTTTGAATTTTGAATTTTGAATTTTGAATTTTTATGGGGTCATAGCTCAAATGGCTAGAGCGCCTGCCTTGCAAGCAGGAGGTTATGGGTTCAATTCCCATTGATTCCACTGATGGTGTCTGAAGCCAAAGTGGTTGAGGCGCTGGTTTGTGGAACCAGTCATAGCGGGTTCAAGCCCCGTCAGGCACCCCTGAATGGAAGATGCCGCTGAATGGACGGCAACTGGTCTTGAAAACCAGGGTATGGGCAACTGTAGGGGTTCGATTCCTCCATCTTCCACCTATCCACCTGGAGCCGAGAAGCGAGGCGCTGTGCTGATAACACAGAAATAGGAGGGGCAGTACCTCCCTGGTGGATTTATATCTAATGTTGGTATTACAAATCGCACTTGCTCATTTCTTTTTCAAATTAACTAGGGTGGTTGGCATACCGGCTGTGCAGCGGGCTTTTAACCCGCAGAAATAGGTTCGACCCCTATACCACCCACTAAACAATTAAAAATTAAAAATTAAGAATTAAAAATTGCAATCTTAGTTAGTCTGTTGGCAATTGCTAATATGCTACTTGAATGCGTTTTGGGTTATGAATAGCAACTAGCGATCGCTAGTTGAGCATGTTGCAATAATACATCTTTATCCAAAGTATGTACGGGATATTGCGGTGTTACTGCCAGTAGTTTCTCAATTCTTTCTCTGGCTGCTTCTACGACTGCTTCATCTAAACTACCGTTACTGAGGGAATCAGCAAAATCTTCAGCAATCCGATAAGTTCTTTCTATAGATGATGAATTAATATTACGCGACACAATAAACAGATCGCAGCCTGCATTAAATGATCGGGCCACAGTACCAGCTTTCATAAACATATCTGAGATCGCTTTCATATCCAAATCATCAGATACAACTACTCCTTCAAAGCCAAGTTCCTCTCTAAGTATGGTTTTGAGGATAGCCTGAGAAAGCGTTCCTGGCACATCAGGATCTATCTTGGGAAATAAGATATGGACAGTCATAATCAAAGGAATCTGTACTTCGATTAAAGCCTTGAAGGGTATAAGTTCTCGAGGTTGCAGGTCTTCTAGAGTTAAATTCAGTATTGGTAGCTCAATGTGAGAGTCCTTGCTGGTGTCTCCATGTCCGGGAAAGTGTTTGGCACATCCCAAAATTCCGGAATCTCGAAGTCCAAGGTAATAGTCACGCGCACCTTGAGTGGCAGTTTCGGGAGTGTTACCAAAGGCGCGAGGCCCAATCACCGGGTTGTGGGGATGGGAAAAAATATCTGCTACAGGTGCCCAAGATAAATTGATTCCCAGTGATTTGAGTTCTACTGCTGTGGCTTTTGCTACTTCATAAGCATGCGATCGCAGCAATAAGGCGTGAGGAAAGCGGGTAATTGGCGGTGGTGTACGAATTACACGACCTCCTTCATGATCGAGAGTCATGAACATAGAATCACGTTCAGTATATTCTCGTATCTGCCTGTTTAAATCCTTGAAGCTTTCCAGCCAAACTTGATATGGGGTGCCATCCAAAAAGTTCTTAGCAAAAAAGATCGCCCCAATCGGTTTCAATTCATTGAGTGCGCGTTTATCGTCATCACTTAATGTAGTGCCAGAAATACCTAAAATTAAGTGATGTCCAAAGCGCTTTAGCTCCTGCGATACAACCATAATCTTTTACCTATAAGTTGTGCGGTAAACAACTGGGTTGTTCAACCTAGAGGACATAGACTTTTATCCTACACCCTTATAGGGAGAGGAAAGTTTTCAAAGTAGTCTTTGAGCAATACCCCAGATATTTTCTCATACCAAATACACAAATTAGCAAAGAAATCAACTACTTGAAGACAACTTTTAAAAATAGCTATTTTCAGTCAAAGGAAATACTTTTGTTTCTCGAAATCACTTGCATGTAAATATAGATAAAGTGCGCACCGCAAAGCTATTGCCAATAACATTATTGGCAATTTGCTTGGGCAGGTGTGTGTAGGTAAAATTCCCTTTAGCAAAAGTTTTTTGGGGAAGCGATCGCACAATAACTGCCAAATGTAACGGATTGCAACGTATAATGAGAACGATAAAACGGTTAAGAAATATTGAAGAGCAGTAGGGTTACATGCGAGTAGCGATCGCGGGAGCGGGACTAGCAGGACTTTCCTGCGCGAAATATCTTACAGACGCAGGTCACACACCCATTGTCTTGGAACGTCGAGACGTTCTAGGCGGTAAAGTGGCCGCATGGAAAGATGCTGATGGAGACTGGTACGAAACAGGTCTGCACATCTTTTTTGGCGCATATCCCAATATGTTGCAGTTATTCAAAGAACTCGATATTGAAGATCGATTGCAGTGGAAAGAACACACAATGATCTTCAACCAGCCGGATGCACCAGGTACTTACAGTCGCTTTGATTTCCCAGATTTGCCAGCACCAATTAATGGTATAGTGGCAATTCTGCGAAACAACGATATGCTGACATGGCCAGAAAAAATCCGCTTTGGCATCGGGTTATTGCCGGCCATGATTCAGGGGCAAAAGTACGTTGAAGAAATGGACAAATATTCCTGGACAGATTGGCTGCGTAAACACAAAATTCCAGAACGGGTCAATAAAGAAGTTTTTATTGCCATGGCCAAGTCGCTGAATTTCATCGGGCCAGATGAAATTTCAGCAACCATTCTTTTAACTGCCCTCAATCGTTTCCTCCAAGAAAAAAAAGGCTCGAAAATGGCCTTTCTGGATGGCTCGCCAACAGAACGATTGTGTCAACCTCTAGTGGATTACATCACCGAACGCGGTGGAGAAGTCCGTTTGAATGCCCCTTTAAAAGAGATTTTGCTAAACGCCGATGGTAGCGTCAAAGGTTACTTGATGCGGGGGTTGAATGGAGACGAAGATGAAGTTTTCACGGCGGATTTGTATGTATCTGCCATGCCGGTTGACCCTCTGAAGGTGATTTTGCCAGCACCTTGGAAAGAAATGGAGTTTTTCCAAAAATTAGACGGGTTAGAAGGCGTGCCTGTGATTAACGTGCATTTGTGGTTCGATCGTAAACTTACGCAAATTGATCACTTGCTATTCTCGCGATCGCCCCTCCTAAGCGTTTATGCTGATATGAGCAATACCTGCCGTGAATACGCCAACCCCGATCGCTCGATGCTGGAATTAGTTCTAGCCCCGGCAAAAGATTGGATTGCCAAATCCGATGAGGAGATTGTGGCTGCAACTATTGCCGAGTTAGAAAAACTCTTCCCCGACCACTTTGGGGGAGACAATCCAGCAACATTGCTGAAATCTCATGTGGTGAAAACGCCCCGTTCAGTTTACAAAGCGACCCCTGGTCGTCAACAGTACCGTCCTTCGCAAACAACCCCCATTAGTAACTTCTATCTCTCAGGGGATTACACCATGCAACGCTACTTAGCCAGTATGGAAGGTGCCGTACTTTCTGGTAAGCTGACAGCGCAGGCGATTTCTGAGGCCCTCCCGGTAGCAAATTCCTCAAACCTGCAAACGCTCACCCGACCGCCCGCAACGAATGCTGCAACTGCCTGATTCCCCGCCGCGTATGAAAACGCTGGTCTCTGTAGACGAGTCATACAAACTTTGTCGGCATCTCACAGCAAAGTATGCCAAGACTTTTTACCTGGGTACTTTGCTGATGAGTCCGGTAAAACGTCAATCTATTTGGTCAATTTATGCTTGGTGTCGCCGTACAGATGAATTGGTGGATGGCCCCGCATCTGCTATTACCACGCCAGAAACCCTAGACCTATGGGAACAGCAGCTGGAATCGATTTTTGCGGGGCGTCCATTAGAAAATTACGATGTAGCTTTAGTTGATACCCTCCAGCGCTTTCCAATGGACATTCAACCATTTCGGGATATGATTGCCGGTCAGCGCATGGACTTATATCGCAGTCGTTATGAAACCTTTGAGGATTTATACCTCTACTGTTACCGCGTTGCTGGCACTGTTGGCTTGATGTCAACATCAGTTATGGGTGTGGATAACACCATATATGCAGCACCGTGGCAACAGAACAAACAACCTTATGTTCCCATAGAAGAAGCGATCGCTCTCGGAATTGCCAATCAACTCACTAACATCTTGCGGGATGTGGGAGAAGATGCTAAACGAGGAAGGATCTACATTCCCCTGGAAGACCTGGCAAAATTCAACTATACCGAGCAAGACTTCTTCAAAGGTGTGGTAGACGATCGTTGGCGGGCATTGATGCGCTTTCAAATTGACCGCGCCCGCCAATTTTACACCACATCCGATCAGGGAATTACTTATCTAGCATCCGATGCCCGTTGGCCTGTGTGGGCAGCATCAATGCTGTACGGTCAAATTCTAGAGGCGATTGAACGCAACGATTATGATGTATTCAGTCAGCGAGCTTTCGTTCCCCAGTGGAAAAAGTTACGCACCTTGCCTATAGCTTGGATGCGATCGCAAGTCCTTTAAAAAATTAGTCATTTGTCCCTAGTCCTTAGTCATCAGTGTTTTATAAATAACTAATGACCAATGACAAATGACTATTGACTCTTACTGGCAAGTCTGGTAACATTGATATTCGTGAGTCAGGAGAGGTGGCTGAGTGGTCGAAAGCGGCAGATTGCTAATCTGTTGTACGGCAGGCAACTCCGTACCGAGGGTTCGAATCCCTCCCTCTCCGTTTTTCAGGTTTTGATACACAGAGTATATTGTGTGTACAAAAAGTAATACTAATATCAGCGTCAATATTTCTACTCCTAAAGATGGATGATATGATTTATCCTTTGGAGTCTTGATAAGATCCAGCTAAGTTACAAATCTAGTTTGGATCTTATTTTTAGGCTCCTAAATATCTGAGGAGTAAAAGTAATTTATGAGAAAAATTAGCGCCGCCTTAAGTTTAAGTATAGCTACCCTCGCGGCTGGGTTTCTACTTGGGGCTTGTAGTGATAGCAGTACCCCCAACGGCACAGCTAACAACGCAAATACCGCCACCCCAGCGGCAAACTCAACTACTACAAGCAGTACTAAAGGGCTAAAAATTGGTTCCTTGCTACCAACGACAGGCGACTTGGCCTCCGTTGGACAGCAAATGCTAGGTTCCGTCCCTTTACTGGTCGATACGGTCAACGCTTGCGGTGGGGTGAATGGCGAATCAGTTACCTTGGTGCAAGTAGATGACCAAACCGACCCGAAAGCTGGAGCTGCCGGTATGACCAAACTAGCAACTTTAGATAAAGTAGCAGGTGTAGTTGGCTCCTTTGCCAGTAGCGTTTCTAGTGCGGCAGTCTCCATTGCCACGCCGAATAAAGTTATGCTGGTTTCTCCTGGTAGTACCAGTCCCGTCTTTACCGACAAGGCTCAAAAAGGCGACTATAAAGGCTTTTGGGCACGTACAGCTCCTCCCGATACCTACCAAGCACTAGCTTTAGCCCAACTTGCCAGAAAAAAAGGTTTCAAGCGAGTTTCAACAGTCGTAATTAATAATGACTATGGCGTAGGGTTTGAAAAAGCATTCGTGCAAACTTTTGAAAAATTGGGTGGAACTATAGTTAATAAAGATAAACCTGTCCGTTACGACCCGAAAGCCCAGACATTTGATACAGAAGCGGCTGCTGCTTTTGCTGGTAAGCCAGATGCAGTTCTGGCTGTACTCTATGCAGAAACTGGTAGTCTGTTCTTGAAAGCCGCCTATCAGCAAGGTGTGGCGAAGGGAGTACAGATTCTGCTGACAGATGGGGTAAAATCACCGACTTTTCCCGAACAAGTTGGCAAGGGCGATGATGGTAAATATATTTTAACTGGAGCGATCGGTACAGTACCGGGTTCCGATGGTAAAGCATTAGAAGCTTTCAACAAGCTGTGGAAAGATAAAAAGGGTGGTGCGCCAGGGGAATACGCTCCTCAAGCCTGGGATGCAGCTGCTTTATTAACATTGGCGGCGCAAGCTGCTAAGGAAAATACAGGCGTAGGCATAGCCAGCAAAATTCGGGAAGTTGCTGATGGGCCTGGCACAGAAGTTACTGATGTCTGCGAGGGACTGAAGTTACTTAAAGATGGTAAAAAGATTAACTACCAAGGAGCCAGCGGCAACGTAGATGTTGATGCTAATGGCGATGTCGTTGGTGTCTATGATGTTTGGACAGTAGGAGACGATGGCACAATCAAGGTGATTGACAAAGTTACCCCTAAGTAGAAACTTAGGAGTTAGGAGTTAGGAGTGATGAGTTATGAATTTAATCTTAATAACTCCTAATTCCTAACTCCTAATTCTTAAAGTCCACTGAAGTTATAACCAACTCCTAATAACAAGCCCACATCAGTTTGATCGAAGAATCCAGCATTTATAGCAGCCGTTGCCGTAAATTGAGAAGTTAGAGGCACATCAATGCCACCAGACACCAAAAAGGCAAACTGCGAATCATCACCAGTTTTGTAAGCTGCACCTACTCCGACGTAAGGTGCGATCGCTAATGGTTCGCTAAAAGCATCTGCTGATTTGAAGGTAAAATCGTAGGTGATCGGAAGTAGAACTGTGGTGCTGTCCCCAAATATGGCTGAGGGTCGCACTGATATAGAATTTGTCAGTCCGATTTTGCTGACTACTGCAAAGTTACCGTCGCCCAAAGATGTATCACCACCACTCAAACCAATGTTAGCAGCGACGCCAAGATAGCTACTACCACCACTAGTAGTTCTACCTAAATCAATATCCGATTGCGCCACTTTGGGAGCAGATGGTTGAGCAGAAGTTTGAGAAGTCGGTTGTACAGGTTCAGAGGTGAGCGTTGCAGATGAGGTCGCCACTGTGCCTGGAACGGGTATGGGTATTACACTGGCGTTTTTTTGTATCGCAGCGTTAGGCGATTGCTTTACCTTAGTTAAATTTGTGACTGTAAAAGTTTCAACTGTTTCTGTAGAGAGGTTTTGGCTAAACTCTTTGGGAGACGCTACGGTTGCGGAAGGTTCGGTTAATGGCTGATTGCTCAACTTGTCTACTGTCTGGGCGCTTGCAGATAAACCGCTACTCAGGAATGCAAGAGCAGCGATACTTGGCAACCAAAAAACACCTTTACGAAGAAAAATAGTATTCACGTTCACTCCTAAAACAATGTTGCCACGAAAAATAAAGATTTTTGTTGATTTAAGCCAACAAATTCGGGCAATATTCAAAATTTAACATCAAAAAATCGGTTTTTGCATTCTAGCTTTACTTGATTTCTTTAGTTAATATTTACTAGCAAAAAATTAAATTTTATAGTAATCCTGAATCACTTGCGAGAAACAAGATACCCAACAACTTTTACAAAATCGGGGATTTGTGGGTGGCAATTTTCACAAATTAAATAGAATTGATATATTTATTTGAAATATCCTGAATTTGATAGATGACAAATAGTCTCTTTGTTTAAAATCAAGATAGTGTTTGTTAAGAAGGCGATGCCTACGGCGGGCTGCGCCAACGCGATTGCCATCTATTCCATAAACGAAAGAAGTTTGTTAGCAATAACTGCCTTATCGCCAAAGGCAGCTAGATTGTGAAGTGATATTACAAAGCTTGCAAAAATATTTAGAAATTGCCTACAAGGCAAACATAGTTCTAACGTAGAACCTATTAGGAGAGACTTGAGGCAAATGTGATGAGCGAAAATAATATTCAAAAGTACCGCTTTGTCTGTACCCTGACTTTCGGTGATATCTACGGTCAAATAATTGTTTGGTTGATTACAATTACCCTAAGTTTGGCATCAGCCTTGGCGTTGATGGGTGCCAAGCGGCCCGTGTACGCTTTAGCAACAGCGGGTCTCGTTGTTCTGCTATCGCTACCTTTCTTGTTGTTCGCGTTTGTCACTACCTTGTTAAATCATATTGAAGTCAGTCCTGTAGGGCCAGGGACTAAAATGGAACCCATACCAGGTAATGTCTCTCAGCAACAACCTGTACAAGCAACTAGCTAAAGAGTTAGGAGTTATGAATTATGAGTTATGAGTCACTCCATCTGTGCCATAACTCTTTGTTTTTAACTTTTTACTCCTAATTTCAAAATTTGTTACAACCTCCCTGTATAGAAGCAGGGAATTTTTTAGTAAAAATGCTACTGTCACAACCCACTAGCTTATTAATCACGTCTCTACAATAGAACAGCAGTGGTTTGCAATCAGGGGGCTAATTATGCTGGAACACGATGTGATTATTGTCGGGGGTGGATTGGCGGGATGTCGCGCTGCTGTAGAAATTGCCCGCACTGACCCCAATTTAAATATTGCTGTGGTTGCCAAAACCCATCCAATTCGTTCTCACTCGGTTGCAGCTCAAGGTGGTATGGCTGCATCGCTGAAAAATGTTGATTCCGAAGATAGTTGGGAAGCACACGCCTTTGATACTGTCAAGGGTTCTGATTACTTGGCAGACCAAGATGCTGTAGCGATTCTCGCCCAAGAAGCGCCAGATGTGGTAATTGACTTAGAACATCTCGGCGTTTTGTTCTCTCGCTTACCCGATGGGCGCATTGCCCAAAGAGCTTTTGGCGGACATTCTCACAACCGCACTTGTTACGCTGCTGACAAAACCGGTCACGCGATTTTGCACGAATTGGTTAACAATTTGCGGCGTTATGGGGTGCAAGTTTATGAAGAGTGGTACGTGATGCGTCTCATTTTAGAAGAAAATGAGGCGAAGGGTGTGGTCATGTTCCATCTTTTGGATGGACATATCGAGGTGGTGCGGGCTAAGGCGGTGATGTTTGCCACTGGGGGCTATGGTCGCGTTTATAACACTACCTCTAATGATTACGCTTCTTCGGGTGATGGTTTGGCAATGACTGCGATCGCAGGTTTGCCCCTCGAAGATATGGAATTTGTCCAGTTTCATCCCACTGGCTTATATCCGGTAGGGGTGCTGATTTCGGAAGCGGTACGGGGTGAAGGGGCGTATCTGATTAATAGTGAAGGCGATCGCTTTATGGCGAACTATGCACCCAGTCGCATGGAACTAGCTCCTCGTGATATTACCTCACGAGCGATCGCTTACGAAATTCGCGCCGGACGTGGTATTCATCTCAATGGAAGTGCTGGCGGCCCCTTTGTCTATCTGGATCTGCGCCATCTGGGCAAAGAAAAAATTATGAGTCGCGTTCCCTTTTGCTGGGAAGAAGCCCATCGTTTGGTAGGCGTTGACGCAGTAACTCAACCGATGCCAGTCCGCCCGACAATTCATTATTGTATGGGTGGTATCCCAGTTAACACCGATGGTCAAGTTCGCAGTAGTGGCGATGGTTTAGTTGATGCTTTCTTTGCTGCGGGTGAAACATCTTGTGTTTCTGTACATGGTGCAAATCGTTTGGGGAGTAATTCACTACTGGAATGCGTAGTTTATGGTAAAAGAACTGGAGCTGCGATCGCCAAATTTGTGCAAAAACGTAAGTTACCCTCTGTAGATGAGCAACGGTATCTAACAGAAGCCCAGCAACAAATTCAAGCTTTGCTAGAACAACCGGGACAATACCGTATTAACCAAGTCCGTGAAGCTTTTCAGGATTGTATGACTGAGTACTGCGGTGTTTTTCGCACTGAGGCATTAATGACTGAAGGTTTGCAGAAACTAGAAGAAATACAACAAAAATACCCACAAATTTATTTAGATGACAAAGGTAGTTGCTGGAATACAGAACTTGTGGAAGCTTTAGAATTACGAAGTTTGATGGTAGTAGGGCAGACTATTTTGGCATCAGCCCTAAATCGCCAAGAAAGTCGTGGCGCTCATTTCCGCGAAGATTATTCCCAGCGAGATGATACGAACTTTCTCAAACACACAATGGCTTACTATTCACCAGCCGGAATTGACATTCAATATCGACCGGTGGCAATTACTATGTTTGAGCCAAAAGAGCGGAAGTATTAGCCAATAGTGAATTAATGTGAGAAATCGAGGGGACTATCAAAATTTAGTCTACCTCGATTAATAACAGTAAGTGCGAAGATATTTTCTGTATGCCGTAAAATTCTGACTATAAAAACAAGATTTTTATTTAAAATATGAGCAACTCACAAACTTGGTATATTGTCAAGCGCTCTGCTGGAAACTGTGAAATTATCCCTAGCGACCAAGTTGGCGACGATAATTTAGAAATTATAGAACAGTGGGGGCCTTTTAGTTCGCAAGAAGAAGCGATCGCTCGACGTGTCGGACTTATTAGGGCTGGAAAGTGCCAACCAGTTTAAGTTAGTAGTTAGAAGTTGACAGTGACGAAATTTATTCCTAACTCCTCACTATTCACTCCTAACTTTCATTCCTAACTCTTCATTTTTCTGCTGTAGGTATGCCCTTAGCAGCAATTTTTTTACCTATCACTTCCACTGCTTTAGCGAATTGAGGGTCTGCAAGAGTAGCGAGTTTGTCACGTTCATGGAGCCACAAATCCTCCATTTGCTTTTTGCTCAAATCCACCTTCACATCTGGCGAAATGCCTTTGTGATTGATATCTGTACCATTGGGGGTATAGTAATGAGCAATTGTCACCGCTAATCCTGAACCATCTTCCAGGGGGCGTACCGATTGCACTAGTCCCTTACCAAAGGTTTGAGTACCCACCAAAGTAGCACGCTTATTATCCTGCAAAGCCCCTGAGAGGATTTCACTGGCACTAGCGGAACCTTTATCTATCAACACTACCAACGGTTTATTGGTCAAAGCTCGTCCGTTTGCTTCTTCCTTTTCTGCTTCTCCTCGACGTTCAACAGTGGAGACAATCTTACCTTTATCTATCCACATCCGAGCAATATCCACACTGGAGAAGAGTAACCCGCCTGGATTACCACGCAGATCGAGAATATATCCGGCTACCTTTTTGCTTTCTAAATTTTTAATGGCAGTTTGCATTTCTTTACTAGCATTGGCGCTGAACTGGTTCAGGCGAATGTAGCCAACATTTCCGGCTGGGGTTTTCTTTTCAGAAAACTTAACTGGATGGATTTCGATGCGCGCCCGTTTGATGTCAAACTGTTTTGTCTTACCGTCGCGCAAAATTGTCAAGCTGACTTGCGAGCCTGCTTCACCTCTAATCAAGGATACTGCCTGATTAGTATCCATCCCCTTAGTATCTTTGCCGTCAATTTTGAGGATGATATCTTTTGCCAAAACACCAGCTTTAAAGGCCGGTGTATCTTCAATTGGCGCAATTACAACCAATTGCTTGGTTTTTTCATCCTGACTAATGGTGATCCCAATCCCTGTCAATTCTCCAGAGGTATCCACCTGCATATTCTTGAATTCCGACGGGTCCATAAATCGGGTGTACGGATCTTCTAGCTTTTTCAGCATTTCCCGAATGGACTTATACGCATCCTGCGGATTACTGTAGGACTTGCTCAAGTATTCCTTACGAACAGCCTGCCAATCTACCTGATTAAAAGTACCGTCGACATATTGGCGCTGAACAATTTGCCAAACTTCATCTACTAATTCTTTAGGACTTGCTTTAAATAAAGCCTGACCTCGCGAATGAATGCCAAGGCTAGTAACAGCGATCGTGGAGAGTGTAACTGCCGTAGCACCCAAAACAAGCCTACTTTTTGTAATCACCATAATGACAGCTGCGTCAGAGGGAAAATTTATAGTCAGTATGCTCAATCTAACACAGGCTACCACTGTACAGACCGAGTATGTATTCTTAATTTAAACAAAATACTTGACAATCAGGCAACCTTGGTGGTTAAAAGATGCAAAGTTTTTGGGGATTGGGTATTGGGCACAAGAGGCAGAGGTGCAAAGGGGCAGAGGGGAAAAACTGCAACTTCAATTTTTCCCTGCTCCCCTGCTCCCTTGCTTCCCCTGCCCCTCTCCTCTGCCTCTTTTAAGGTTCTACCCAGCGTTCATCTGCCTTAATGAGGTTAATTAATTCCTCTACACCTTTATCTTCTGGGACTTTTTTAATTTCTTCTCTACCACGGTACAAAGAAATATAACCAGGTGTTTTGCCAACATACCCATAGTCGGCATCTGCCATTTCTCCTGGTCCATTGACAATACAACCCATCACTGCAATATCTAGTCCAGTTAAGTGTTTAGTGGCTTCCCGGACTTTGTGCAGTACTTCCTCTAGATTAAACAAAGTGCGCCCACAGGAAGGACAAGCGACGTATTCCACCATCGTTTTTCGCAATCCCAAAGCTTGGAGAATGCTGTAGCAGACGGGAATTTCTTTTTCTGGTGCTTCTGTAAGTGAGACGCGGATTGTATCACCAATGCCATCAGCAAGTAAGGTAGCAATACCAGCCGTAGATTTAATTCGCCCGTATTCGCCATCGCCGGCTTCCGTAACGCCTAAATGTAACGGGTAATCCATACCCAGTTCATCCATACGCTTGGCAATGAGGCGATAAGCGGCTACCATCACCGGGACTCGTGAGGCTTTCATGGAAATTACCAAGTTGCGGAAATCCAAAGATTCACAGATGCGGATGAATTCTATAGCAGATTCCACCATTCCTTCGGGGGTGTCACCGTAGGTAAATAGCATTCTCTCAGCAAGAGAACCGTGATTTACCCCAATTCGCATCGATTTACCTTGATCGCGCAAAGAAACTACTAGAGGTTCTAAGGTTTCGCGGATTTTATCGCCAATTTCGTCAAATTCGCTTTTAGTATATTCAGTTCGATTGATGTTTGGCTTTTCAAACACATACAAGCCCGGATTAATCCGTACTTTCTCTATGTGCTTGGCAACTTCCACAGCGATTTTCAGCCCGTTGTGATGGACATCAGCCACAATGGGCACATCTTGGTAAGTTTTAATTAATTTTTGTTTAATTTCTCCTAAAGCTTTAGCATGAGCCATACTTGGCACTGTGACGCGGACAATTTCGCAGCCTATTTCGTGCAGACGACGAATACCAGCTACGGAACCATCAATATCAAGGGTGTCTTCGTTAATCATTGACTGCACTACAACGGGGTAGCCACCGCCAATGGTGACATTTCCCACCTTTACAGGGCGGGTTTTACGCCGCTTGATGGTTGTATCAAAGGTGGCTTGAGGTGATGTGATGCTTGAAGTGTTTACTGTGGGCAGAGTTTGCATAACCTGATTAGGTAAATTTGCTGTTGCTCAAATATCAGATTTAATAAATCTCTGTTTCCCAGATTGCCACAGCTAGCGCTTTTTTGGACGATTAATATAGAAAAAAATGGAGAATCAGAAAGGCAAAGAAATAAAGAGCAATTGAGGAGTTTTGCTATTTTGTAAAGATATATTGCTTAAAAATCTTTTTAACTGAGTAGCTTGAGTGCGATCGCGCAGGTTTCACAATGGAAAGCAAAACACCGCGATCGCTTTATTACTGGGTCACAAATACTACATAAGCTATCGTAATTTTATGACCCAACCTGCAATAATCTAACTATAAATTATCATTTTTTATACTACTATCAGGCATGATTGGACTTACCTGCATCATAGCGTTTCAATAATTCATCTCGATTCATAAGAGCGATAACTTCGTTAAGCTTCGCTAACGCTAAATTTGTGTTTTATAATACAAGTATATTATTGAATTTAGACTTAAGAAAATTTGGGGATTGAAATTATAGATGTTATTACAGAAAAAAAGCGGCTGTAATTATGAACACCCAAATAACACCCCAACTACCAATTCCCCCACATTTTAATCCTGAAGAAGTCGGCGAAGTCTGGCGCGTACCTTACCAAGAACGTGCCGCTGAAGCTGAAATCTGGGCAAAACAACACGATATCAAACCTGCATCTTTAGATAAAACTCGTATTTGCCTACTTTTAATTGATGTTCAAAATACCTTCTGCATCCCTGGATTTGAATTATTTGTAGGTGGAAAATCTGGGAAAGGGGCGGTGGATGATAATGTCAGATTATGTGAGTTTATCTATCGCAACTTGGGAGTAATTACAAAAATTGTACCTACTCTAGATACCCACACAGCAACTCAAATCTTCCATCCGATATTTTGGGTGAACGCTGCGGGAGAACATCCTACCCCAGCCGCGACTAGCATTACACCAGCAGATATTGAACAAGGTATCTGGAAAGTCAACCCAGCAGTTGCTAACAGTGTTACTAATGGGGATTATGAATTATTAGAAAAACACGTTTACCATTACCTTAAAAAACTTAGTCAAGACGGTAAATATCCCCTTACTGTCTGGCCTTATCATTCTATGTTGGGCGGTATTGGTCATGCTCTAGTTTCATCGGTAGAAGAAGCGATATTTTTCCACGGTATGGTGCGTCAGAGTCAAACGCAATTTGAAATTAAAGGTGAAAATCCCTTAACCGAAAACTATTCCATCTTACGTCCAGAAGTGTTGGAAGATTTTGAGCAACGTCCACTCGCTCAAAAGAATACGCGCCTGATTAAACAACTTTTAGAATATGATGCAGTAATTATTGGTGGTCAAGCTAAAAGTCACTGTGTCGCTTGGACAATTGACGATTTATTAACAGAAATTAAACAGGTAGATGCTACCCTAACGAAAAAAATCTATCTGTTAGAAGATTGCACTTCCCCCGTTGTTGTCCCTGGTGTTGTAGACTACACAGAACAGGCAGATGCAGCATTTACAAGGTTTGCAGAGGCAGGAATGCACATTGTAAAATCTAGTGAATTTGGAAATTGGCCATAGGGCATGGGGCAATACAATTTTGAATTTTGGACTGAGAATTTTGAATTAAATTTCAATCTAAAAAATCTAAAATTCCCTACTTCCCATTCTCTCATTTTTTCAAATAACCTTTGGGATCTTGCGCTACCCAACCCAGAGATGAGCTAGAACGCACTTCAAAATGGAGGTGCGGTTGACTAGAAGTTGGTTTTCCACTAGTGCCTACTGTTCCTAGTAAATCTCCTTTTTTGACTTGTTGGCCGACAGTAACTTTGATACTGTCAAGCTGGGCGTAGCGGCTTTGGAGTCCGCCACTGTGGTTAATAATGACCAATTTGCCATAAGAACCTTGATCGCTGGCAAAGGCTACAGTCCCAGGGGCGATCGCTTGCACATTACTACCAATTGGTGCTAATAAGTCAACACCACTGTGAAAGAAAACTTCACTTGTCGCAGGATTAATTTGCCAGCCGTAAGCTAATCCTAGAGTTGCCACTTCCCCCAAAGGATATCCAGACAAAGATGCACGGTTTGGCGTACCTGCATTAGTAGGTAAAGGGGACTTAGTTACAACACCATTGGGCGACCAATTTACCCCCGGAACAAACACAATTCTGGGGTTTTGTTGGCAGCCATTCACCTCAAACAGGCTATCAGCACGAACTTTGTATTGTGCCGCCACTTGTCGCCAAGTTTGACCACGAGGCACTTCGACTACAATCCCATTGTAGGGAGGAATTTGAAGCACACTACCAACGGCGGCAGCTGCACCGTTCTGCAAAGCTGGATTCATACCAATAATAGTTGTCGGAATGAGATTGTAGCGCTGCGCTATGCTCTCCAAAGTTTCACCACGAAGAACTTTATGGCGTTGGAAGCGAGATAAGGCTGGAGTTGAGCAACCACCCACAGCAGCGTTAGCAATGTTTGAGTTTGAGTATGGCAGTATGCTTACTAGGCCCAAGGCGCTAACTAAGCTACAGAGAAACAGTTGACGAAAGGGTAAAGTCATGTACACAGGTCAAGAGCGCATTAACTTTAGATTTTAGATGGGAAGAGTGGGGAGTGGGGAGTGGGGAGCAGAGGAGCAGAGGAGCAGAGGAGCAGGGGAGCAGGGGAGAATAATTAATGACAAATGCCCAATGCCCCATGCCCAATCCCTAATTTCTCGTAAATTGATCTGTCCACTTGCCGTTCGCTTGACTACACTTAGAAATTAGCAACTGCATTGCTGTTCTTGAGCAAAACAATTATGAAGTTATCCTTAAAGCAACTGGCGGTTTATGTGTTTTTACTGGTAATTGGCGGTGGTGCAGGTTTGTTTGGTAGTCGCTATCTCCTGCCACAAAATCGCTCATTCCAACAGTTAAAAAATGTAACAATGGCTTCGCCTCCAGAATCCATAGTGCCGAATTCTTCTAACGGAGCTATTGGGGCTACTGGTGGCGATAACGTGAATTTTATTGCGACGGCAGTGCAAAAAGTTGGTCCGGCTGTAGTGCGGATTAATGCCACTCGCAAAGTAGCCAATCCCATTTCTGACGCTTTAAAAAATCCTCTCTTGCGGCGATTCTTTGGAGAGGATGAGCAACCAATTCCTCAAGAACGCATTGAACGCGGTACAGGATCGGGATTTATTTTGAGCGAAGATGGGGAATTACTCACCAACGCTCATGTCGTGGCAGATACAGATACAGTACAAGTTACCCTCAAGGATGGTCGGAGTCTAGAGGGGAAGGTAGTAGGAGTTGATTCTGTAACAGATGTGGCAGTGGTAAAAATAAAAGCGAATGATTTGCCGACAGTAAAACTGGGCAATTCGCAAAACCTGATCCCAGGACAATGGGCGATCGCTATTGGCAATCCTCTGGGTTTAGATAATACTGTCACTATCGGTATTATTAGTGCTACCGATCGCACTAGCACTCAAGTTGGTGTCCCAGATAAGCGAGTCAGCTTTATCCAAACTGATGCCGCAATTAACCCTGGTAATTCTGGTGGTCCCTTATTGAACGCCCAAGGCGAAGTGATTGGTATTAACACTGCTATCCGCGCTGATGCTCAAGGACTTGGTTTCGCCATCCCCATTGAAACCGCCGCCCGCATCGCTAATGAACTTTTTACTAAAGGGCGTGCGGAACATCCCTTTTTGGGTGTTGAAATGGCAGACCTTTCTCCTACCAGAAAACAGCAGATTAATCAAGAAAATCAGCTAAATATTCAGCAGGATGCAGGGATTGTGATTAAAGGAGTCACAGATGATTCCCCAGCCAAGCGTGGAGGACTGCTGCCTGGAGACGTGATTCAAAAAGTTGACGGTAAACCAGTCAAAACTTCAGCCCAAGTTCAAAGGCTGGTAGAGTCTAGCAAAGTTGGAGACATAATCGCTATCGAAGTCAACCGCAGCGGTAAAGTTCAAACCTTCAAAGTACAATCAGGAGCTTATCCTGAAAAGAAGTAGTCAACATAATTCGTAATTCCTAGAGTGCATCATTCCGAATTACGAATTAGTAATTGTTTGGTCAATAGTTCCAGAATGTTTGACTACTGACTATTAATTATTGGCCATTAGACAAATGCTCTAACTGCATTCTTTGTTCCATCTGGCGCAGAAAATACCCTGTCATCATGGCTGACGCTAGAAGTCCAGCTAAGTTCTCCCGATCTGTTGTGATTTGCACGTTGAAATTTTCCGCGGGGAGCATTCCCACTAGCCCTTGGACATTTTGCGAGATGATTTGTTTAATTTCGGGACTGGCGGACTGAGCAACCCTAGCTAAAACATCAGGAGACTGATGCTGTAGATATTTGAGTAACTGATTAGGGTATTCCTCAGAGTGGTCGGAAAGAAGTTGATTAGGGTGTTCCTCAGAGTTGTCGTTCAAAAAGTCAGGATTAAACACCATTGGCAGTTTTATTTAGCTTAATTGCTAACTCCACTCTAAACCATAGTACAAGGTTAGCGCATTCACCACGGGTATAAGTCAAGAGGAGGGGAGTGTAATTAGGGGAGAGATGACAAATGACAGGTTATGGGGAATAATCTGCACGCTGTAACCTGTACCCTATTCCCTTCTTTACTCCCCACTCGCCACTGCTTTTAACTCTAGTTCTAGTTCTAGTTGTTCTTCCTTCTGGCTGGTAGAAAGTATTTGCGGGAGTTGTTCAATTTGGAAATACTGATGGAATTTTGGGGTTACTTGAAGTGAGTAGGAGCGAGAATCGCTATCTCGGCGCTTGCGGATGAACCCAAGTTCGACGAGTTCTGGAACGTGCTGATAGACTCCTGAACCGCGCAGGTTAATCAAGTCGCTCTGGAGTATGGGACTATTAAGAGCGATCGCGGCCAAAGTCCGTAATGCACCTACACCCAATTCTACTGGTATCATCGTTTGCACTAAGTCATGAAAATCAGACCGTAGTTGCAAACTATAACCATCTGGGGTTTCTATTACCTCTAGGGCACTATCTCGGTGGGCATAGTTGTCCATGAGTTCAATTATGCCTTCTTTGACAGTGGCGCGATCGCACGCGGCATACTCGGCGATTTCGCCGAGCGACAAGGGTTTACCCTTTAAATAGAGAATTGCTTCTATCTTCGTCGCTGTGGCTGTAATCATTTAGTCATTAGTCATTAGTCGTTAGTCATTGGTCATTAGTCACTTGTACTGAGTTTCGACTTCGCTCAACTACCGCGTAGTTGTAAAGCCTGCGGCATAGCTACGCTTAGGGCGCAGCCTCTCCAAGAGTTGTATTGGTCATTAGTACATGACAACTAACAATCAACAAGTGTGTGGCATTATATCGTAAATTGTCAAAGTATTTTTTTAATTTTCAAATTTGGCATTGGGCAAAACAGTGCTGAGTGCTGAGTGAGGAGTGAGGAATTATTTTCCTTGTCCCCTCCCCTTGTCTCTTTATCCCTCTCATCTCCCCTGCTCCTCTGCCCGTCTGCCCCTCTGCCTCTTCAAAAGCCTCTACTTGTGAGAATAAATTCTGCAATCGCTAAATCTTGTGGAGTGGTCACTTTTAAATTTGTCTCTTCTCCCTCGACAATTCGGACTTCGATGCCGCATTTTTCAAATAAAGCAGCATCGTCAGTTACTTCCCAACCTTGACGGACTCCTTCAGCATGGCACTGTTTCAATAACTTGACATCAAATCCTTGGGGAGTTTGTGCCGCCCATAGTTGTCGTCTGTCGGGTGTTTGTTGAATTATGCCTTGTTCATTGACAACTTTGATGGTGTCTTTGACGGGTACACCAGCAATTAAACCGGGACAGTGGCGAATGGCCTCGGCACAAGAGTTAAATAAATCTGGTGTGGCCAGGCATCTAGCACCATCGTGAATCAACACTTGTTCTGCGGCTACTGGCAGAGATTGCAAACCATTGTAAACAGATTCTTGGCGGGTGGAACCACCTTGAATTAATTCCACGGGTTTAGTCAGCTTCAAATCAGCGAGAATTGCATTGAACTCTGGCCAATCGGTAGACTGAGAAATAATCCCGATCCAACTAATTGTACTAGCGGCTTCTGCGGCTAATAAAGTCCAAGCAATAATTGGTTGCGATCGCACGAGGAGCAGGAGTTTATTGCGGTTACTACCCATTCTTTTTCCGATTCCCGCAGCTGGAATTAGTAAATACACAGAATTCCTCAATCTTTAAGCTATATATTTTCCCCTAAAATAGGGAGCGAGTAAGCGTCAATAAATATTATGCGAGTAGTAGCCCTTGTACCTGGCGGAATTGGCGACCAAGTTCTCTTCTTTCCGACTCTAGATGACCTGAAGCGCCATTACCCTAACGCTCAGATAGATGTCTTTGTTGAACCCCGGTCAAAGGCTGCCTACCGAGTGAGCAAGTCAGTTCACGAGGTGCTGAACTTTGATTTTAATGACCGTAACAGTCTGGCAGATTGGGGTAATTTAGTGGGAACAATTCGCGATCGCGAATACGATGTTGCCATTGCTGTTAAGCAGAATTGGTTGGTAGGTCTTTTACTCTGGTTGACGGGAATTCCTATACGCATTGGCTATCAAGGCAAAGGATCGGGTTTTCTTACCCATGCTGTGCCATTAAAACCATCCCAGTATGCGGCAGCAGTTTACCACGACTTGCTAAAACCATTGGAAATAAATAGCCCTGTCCCAGAGTTAGCAGTAAATGTGCCCAAACCAGATATTGAATGGGCACAAAAGGAACAAAAACGTTTAGGGGTTCATGAAACAGGCTATATCTTGATTCATGGCGGTTCTGGCCAGTTATCCCAGGCTAAAGAACTGGATAAAATCTACCCTGTCGAAAATTGGCAGCAAATTATTCAAGCCTTCCAACAAAAGCAGCCGGATCTGCCTGTGGTTGTTATTAAGGGAGTTGATGATGATCTGTTTGTGCGATCGCTTCTGGAGTCTTCTCCAGATATCAAGGTGACTGCCCCAGATGATATTGGTAAGTTAACTGCCATAATTGCTGGGGCAAATTTGATGTTATCTACTGATAGCGCGCCATTACAACTGAGTGTTGCAGTCCAAACCTATACCATTGCCATCTTGGGCCCCAGCAATCCGGCTAAGTTGTTGCCGAAAAACGATAAATTCCTGGCTATTGAATCCCTCACGGGAAAAACGGCGGATATTTCACCAAACGCAGTTTTAGAGAAAATTTGGGGTGGCTAAACCAGTAATTTTTTGAAGAAGTCAGAAGTCAGAATTCAGAAGTCAGAATCAGAAAGTGGGAGATTCAGACCCGTTATTACGAAAGTTGACCACAAAATCATAGATTTTATGGGGGTGCAATAAATGCTATTGATTTAGCGTTCGACTGAGCTATCATGCCGAAGTCCGCTTTTTAGTTCAGAATTCATACTGAATTCTGGCTCCTGACTCCTGAATTCTTTCTTGTTAAAATATCCCAAAAAAAGCATCATCTAGTTCATAACCCAGCATTTGGGCCATGGACTTTAGGCGCGAGAGGCTGGGGATGTCTTGCTGTTTGAGCCAATCGCCTAAGATAAAGATTTTATGCATCAAAAATATCTCTAAGGCTTCAGGATTGTACTGAATACCTTCTTGGGAACTAAACTGGTGTGGTACAAGCATGGCGGCATAACGAGCAAATTCTCCAGCTTTCCAATCTAGTAAAAATGGCAACCAGGGGTATTTGGCATCTAGGCGCACAAACCACAGGCGTACCTCTGGAATTTCTGAGAGTTCCCGTGGATCGCCAGGTTCGAGATTGTAATTGATATCAAAGCGTAGCTGCTGTTCATGGGATATAACCCCATCTTGCAGCAGTTTTTCAATCACCGTTGACGCAGGCGACAAATCTAGATTGTTAATGAAGTCATTATTGAGTGCGATCGCAATTGTCATTGATTCAGCAGCCACTTTCTTGATGCTCAACTGTAGGATCGAGAATATACAGTAGCAGCTTTCAGGGATTGACGCTACATTGACTTTTAATAGGGGACTTCCAGTTAAAAAAATATCCCATTGTAGAGGCGCAAGGCCTTGCGCCCCTACAAATATATAAATAATTTGGGATAATTTATTTTTTGCAAGTCCCTAGCACAAAGTTTTCTTCACAAATCAATTAGTATTTACTGATACTTTTTTGTTAATAATTTCGTCAACCTATCCAAGGTTGAGACACAAGTCTGACCCGATCAAATTTATTTGATAATTTTGCTTAATTTTTGCTAGTTATAACAAATATACATCCAGTTACTAGCCTGGATATTATGAGCCGCTGGCGATGCTTGCGGTGGCTACTCACTTCACCGATTCTTGCTCAAGTTAAATGTTACTTTTATCATTGCTATAATTACTCGCCTCTAACTAAATAATTACTACACCATTAATAGAGTATGCCATTAGAATTAGCCTACTTGGGTAAGGCAATACCTGCCCCAAGGTGGACATTTACAGCAATTTTAAGTTAAAGTTGTAATGAGTTTGTTTTAGATTAAGGTCTGACAAAGTAGCCGTCAACAAGCAAAAAAAATCATTATCGCCACCTGTCACTTCCACAGGATCAAAAGCCAAAACATAAGTACAGGTAAAATATTGGTATGCAATATACATTGCATATATTAAATAACCAATAAACATTTAGATGGGAAAATTCCCCTAACAGTTAACAAGCTGTAATATGCAAAAACAAACAATTACTACAAGACCAATTCGTTCCTTAGAAGATGCACTTGAGCGTTGTCAAATTCTGGGTATGCGCGTCAGTCGTCAGCGTCGCTTTATTCTGGAATTACTTTGGCAAGCAAATGAACATCTTGCTGCCAGAGAGATTTACGATCGCTTAAACCAACAAGGCAAAGAGATCGGTCATACTTCTGTTTATCAAAATTTAGAAGCATTATCCAGTCAAGGCATCATTGAGTGTATTGAACGCTGTGATGGGCGTTTGTACGGCAATATCAGTGACTCTCACAGTCATATAAACTGTGTGGATACAAATCAAATTCTTGATGTTCATGTGGAACTACCAGAAGATTTGATCCGCAAAATTGAAGAAGAAACAGGAGTGCGGATTACTGACTACAGTATTAACTTTTTTGGCTACCGCAATCCGCAAGAGGGATAGGGAGGAGGGGAGGAGGGGAGCAGGGGAGCAGGGGAGCAAGGGAGTAGGGGAGCAAAGAAAAAGAAGTTGCAGTAAGTTTTCCCCTCTGCACCTCTTCCTCTTGTACCCAATGCCTAATTCCCTATTCCCCAATCGAATTAATTGCCAAAAACTGTCTCATCATCGACATCATCATCTAAATCTGCTGACAAAATTGCGCCTTCACAGCTCTCAATTAGTCCGATCGCAGGGGTTTGGTTCCAATTAACGTTTGTGTTTGGTGTGATTTTCACGGTGTTTAAGAAGTGCTGCTGCGATGCCTGCGGTGGTAAACTACGCAAATGTTTCAGTTTTTGAAACATTTCTTTAGAGAACAAAGCACCATTATCAGCGGCCAATTTTTTGTCAGTGGCAGCAAGTATGGTGTCAAATAAGCAGGCGTTGGTGAGATCGGCAGAATTAAGATTTGTCCCCATCAGGTTTGCCTGTTGCAGGTTTGCGCCTGTGAGATTTGCCTGTTGCAGGTTTGCGCCTGCAAGGTTTACGTTTTGTAAGTTCGCGCCTGTGAGGTTCGCCTGTTGCAAATTGGCTCCAGCCAAATTCGCCCCTGTTAACTCCGCATTAGATAAATTTGTTTGCTCAAGATTTAACCCAGTTAACATCACTTGCGATAAAGAGGCTCCCGATAAATTGAGTCCAGACAGAGACTTGATTCGGGTTGCGAAAGCACTTTTATGCAAAACCGTTGTCCTAGCAATTAGCACACTCACCACTTCTGGGTTGAATTCTGTCAAATTGACTGGATTCCCACAAGGCCAAAATGGAACTTTTGTTTCTCGGTAGCAAGCACAAAGCAATAAAAACACATTCAGTCCTACCGCAGCATTCACCTGTTCAACATTCACAGGGTTTTGCAGTGCGTGAAAATTAGTCAAAGCGTTGTGGGCTATCCCCTCATCTAACCAACGTCCTTGACAGTAAGCACGCCAGAAAGATAAAAGACGTTGAAATAAAACTTCAAACGAAAATTTGTGTTTTTGCTGGCGGCGTAATCCAGCGATCGCTAGTTCTTCGATTTCTTGGCTAAGTATGCCGTAACCTAGTAAATTATAAATATTCTGGGCCACGCTACTGAAATCAAGTACAAAAGTGGGCGTACCATAAGCCTCATCTTGGTACTGAGTTAGAAATTTAAGTTGGGTAGCTATAGCATCTGCACAAAGAGATTCTCCTAACTTGAGATGCGAAAACTCTATTAAACTACTTTTCGCTGTGCTTTCACCTGAGCTTTTTACATTCCAAATTTTAAAATAAAACACTGGTAAAGTATTAAATTCACCAGCTAAATTAATTTGATGACGTTGCGAGTGTAAAATTTTGAGAGCGATCGCTTGCATCTGCTCAAGTAAATCTTGGGGATGACGATCAGCGAGTAAATTAGCGATCGCTTCTGGAGTCCGGTGAATATGAGCCGATCCTGAACGCAGTAGCATCGTCTTGATCCCACCAATTAGCGGATAACCCAACAACCATCGACTCAGGCGATGATGAATTTCCCATAACAGAAAAGACTTTTGGGTATTAGCAGCTAACTGCAATAGTTCATCATCTAGCAATCCCTCTCGGTGCAAGATGCCCAACAAATGCAGCATTAAGGGTTGACGGATAAGGACAGATAATTCTTTTAACTTTGATTGGCTGGTAAATAACCCTGCCTGTTTTAATAATGTAAAGAAATTTTGGGCAATGGGTAATGATTGCACTTTTGCCCACTGTTGAAACCATTGTTTGAGTTCATCCCCATCCAATGGCTGAATAATGATTCGCCTCAATAATAGCGGTAGTTCCGAGACGATTTCTGGTAACGTCGTTGAACGACTTGTCAACACAATTTTGTGGCGGTGTTGAGATTGAAAGTTTAGTAATTGCTGAATAAAAATTGCTTGTGCCCTGATACCCTGAGCAGAATGGGGCAATTCATCTAAACCATCCAGCAGCAACAGACAAGGGAGATTTTCTTGCTCTAACCAAGTTGAAAGATTAACACCAAAGGCAGAATTTAGGGTTTCGATTAGAGTTTTGCCGTATTTTACGTCTCGCAACCTAATTACTATTGGCATCCAAGTAGGGTACAATTCCTGTGCTACCTCTGCTGCCCAAAGTTGGCAAAAACTAGTTTTTCCATAACCAGGTTCTGACTCAATGACAGCGATCGTTTCTAAATCAGTTAGCTGTTGCTGTACCCATGTTTTTAAGTCAACTGGTTTAACAGCTTTTTTATCTTGCTCAGAAATATTTTCCTCTATTGGTAAGCCTTTTTGTGGCACATAGATATCCTTAAGAGCAAAGGATTCCATTAGCAAAGGGATACTGAGGTTTTTAATCAAACTTGCACGGTAATGTTCTCGGTGCAAATCAATTTTTTCACTGACTGTAGAACCAACTTCTGGGGTGATGAAACTGGGAGATAATGAAATCCCCAAACGGAAAAATTTTTGCAGTTGGGCTAAAGGTGCAGCATTCTCGGTGACGACTACCAATATGTCACCAGGAAGTGAGTTAACCAAACGCTGTGTTAGAAGTTTCGCTTCCGCTTCCTCTGCACCATTGGCAACTAACCAAGCTATAGCAGCGTTATTTATTTGTTGCACTAATAATGAATCTGCAACCGAAGATAGTGCTTGTTCAGCTTGAGTATCAGTCAATTTACCTGGGCTGAGAGTTTTCAGCAATCCTTGTAGTTGCGGATCTTCGAGGATGATTTTACCCACATCGTCTTTAAGTATGTGTGGTTGCATGGGTATAATTGCCCGGTCTAACCACGGTTTTTGTAAGCTTGCTTCCTGCTCTAGAATTGCTTGCAAAGCTTGGAGATAGGCAATTTGAAACGCTAGCCATGTGCCTTCGTTACGTTTTAACGGTTTTTTCTGGCTGAGGCTACGCAACAGTTTTTCTGTCAACTGGGAAATGACACTGATTTCTTCCCAAACAATACTTAAGGGCAGTTCTAAAACCTCTACCAAGGTACAGATATCGAAAGGTATGAGGCTTTTGAGTTCCATATCCTGAACAATACGGTAGGCAATACCTGCCAATTGCCCCTCAGAAAAGCCTCTGATTTTATTGATTGCGATATGGCGTTCTGCCAACCAGTGTCGAATACTCAGGTTCATTTAATTACACAGTGAAGGCTGCATAAGGCAATTATGATCGATTTATCAGTTTGCGAAAACAGGTGACAATGGGGAAGACAAAGTTTTGGATCAAAGTTTTTTCTGATTGGTAAAAAACAGTGTCGATCTAACTGAGTGGATTATGAGCGATCGCCCTTTAAAATTATTGTTAATCGACCAAGACCCGATTTTTCGTCTGGGATTACAGGTAGCTTTAGAAGCGATTCCTAACCTAGAAGCGATCGCAGTTGTAGAAACTGATACCATTGCCTTGCAGATTCTAGCAGAAACTGCCGAAAAAGACCCTAACCAGCTAAATTTGTTAGTTTTGGAGTTCGGCAATGGTCGCTCCACCACCAGCCAACAGCTAGGCTTACAATTCTGTCGGCAACTCAGAGCCTTATATCCCAATTTACCAATTTTGCTCCTCAGTTCTATTCAAGAACAAGGACTGCTCTTAGCTGCGAAATCTGTTGGTGTAAATGGCTATTGCCCTAAAGGTACACCACTTCCTGAGTTAGTCGCCGTCATGCAAGAAGTTGCAGATGGTGGTTCTTACTGGTTCCAGGACAGAGAAGCAATAATAACTCCTAACTCCTCACTCCTAACTCCTAATTCCTCACTCCCTTTCTCTAAACTGCGAAATAATTTACGTTTGTCAGGAATCGCTAATATTGATGCTACCCTAGCCGCAGTAACAGCACAATTACAGGTTCCCGGACTACCAATACTAGATCGAGCAATTCTAGCTGGACAGCGGCGAGAACTGCTAGCGGCTCGTTGGTTGATAAATCGATTGTTGGTTTCATCACAAGAAAGGCAAGAGGAACAGATTCCGGTTGCTGAAGAGCCGCCTTTTACTCCTTCATTAAGTAGTACCATTCAACAAAGGCAAGCTGTATCACCTTTACTTAGTCCGGGAACCCTACAATCTGCCTTGTTTACATCTTGCGTTACTAAACTTAAATTTCCTTTACGAAATGTCACAGATATACCTTTAGAAATTGACATCTTTCGTGAAGATAAAAAACGGGAATTACTTTATCTAATACTACAAAAAATAGCTGAACAGTTGGATGAACTGCGTACTTCTCAAATAGAGATAAATCAATTACATGAACTAAGGAATACCTTGATAAGAGATTTATGGCAAGCAGTAATTATAGATTTTTTTGGGAAGTTTTCTCGGATAAAAATAGTTAATCAAAATATAGAAATAGTTAATTTATTGCTGCAAAATCCAGAGGTTGTGCAAAGAGATATTCTTAATAAAATTCCGCTAGTTTGTGAGTTTTATTCTTATCTCTTATTTCAAACGGAATTGAACATTGATAATACCTCATATCCAGTAGTGAGCGCTGAAGCTAAATCCCAAGCATTGATGATTTTAGAAAACTTATTGATTCAGGTAGCGAATGGAGTAGTGCAACCACTGTTAAATTATTTAGCAGATGTAGAAGAGATTAAGCAAAATTTTTATGGGCAGCAATTAATTTCTACAAGAGAAGTTGAACGTTTCAGAAATGATTTGTCATGGAAATATAGATTCAAAAATTATATAAACGAGCCAAAAGAAGTTTTTGAAAGTCGCTATGAACTATTTGTAATTGCGCCTCGCGGCATTGCCAATATTTCAGTTTATGCTCCTCGAAATCAGGAATTAGTAAAACTTTCTAATATTCCTTTAGTAGTCACATTGCTCCTAGAATTTAGTGATGCGATCGCACCGCGTTTAAAATCACTAGTAGCTATTTTCGGTAGCGGTATAGTTTTTATCCTTACCCAAATAGTTGGTCGGGGTTTAGGTTTAATCGGTCGTGGTATTCTTCAAGGTATTGGTAGCGTTTCGCCAGTAGAAAAGAACTTTAGACGAAATAGCGATCGACCTAAGTGAATCAGCAACGCAGAGGGACAACTCTCTGTAGTTCTTTTTCCAATAACAAATGACAAATGACAAATGATTTTATCGGGCTAGCAATTTCTTATGTTTACGCTATCACCCTGCTTGTGATTGGCGAAGGGCTACGTAGGCTATTTGGTGTAAAGCCAGATTTGACCCGCAAGGTAATCCATATTGGTGCCGGGATGTGGGTTTTCGGAGTCTTGCTACTGTTTAAAAATTGGGAAATCGGAATTATACCTTTTGCTACCTTTATCGGACTGAACTACTTGTTTTACCGCTACCGAATTATCGGCGCAATGGATACCCAAGATAGCTCACCCGGCACAGTTTATTTCGCTATCTCAGTGACACTGCTGTTCGGGCTATTGTGGCGACCAGATGGCCCAGTAGATAGCGCCCCAATTGCTGTAGCTGGCATAATGGCAATGACCTGGGGTGACGCACTAGCAGCATTAATCGGTAAACGTTTTGGGCAGCATAAATACCAAGTGGGAAGTTCTGTGCGTTCCTGGGAAGGTTCAGCAGCAATGTTTGTAGCAAGTACAGTAGTAATTTTCTTGGTGCTGTTACTGCTACCTGGTTCGTCGCTAAGTCCCCTAGCAACGCCTTTAAGTTTAGGATGGGCATTGTTGACGGCGGTAGTAACTGCTACTTTCGCAACCTTAGCAGAGGCAGTCTCGCCCCACGGCACAGATAACCTCAGCGTACCTCTAACAGCGGCGGGAGTAGCTTGGATTTTCATGCAGGGTTTTTAAGGCACTCCAATTACCTCGTATTTGTGCTGTTTATTCTGGTATTTCCCATTGATTTTTTGGATGCAGTGTCATACACAGATACCACAAGTTACTCTATTTTTTGTATCTTCTGACCTGCTGCTCTAAGCCGTATTAGGGGGTAAAACCCCCTATTGACCATCTGTATCCTTTAAGAAGTCGGGGTTCTTTTGCTCATTGGATATTAATTTTCCACTTGTTTGAGTTTTTGAAAAATTTCATCAAGTGGGGACTCAGATTCATCAGGACAAAATTCTAAAGCAAGTCTCACTTTTCCTTTTTTCCATCCTAAAGTACTAAACTGTAAAACTTCACAATTTAATCCTTGGGTATACAAATTTACTTCATCTGTTTCTTCTGCTCCAACATATTCTTTAATTGCTGTAATCAAATCACGGACTTTAAAGGTTTTAGCAATATTTAACTTATTAAATGTGTCTGGTTCTATAGACACAACTTCATCGTGATTTAGTCTCTCGAATCCATCTTCCATAAAAATCTCCATCAATAAATCTATATTTTCTAGAGATATAACAGTTCATCCGAAATAAAATAATGATTTTATAGATTTAGTGCTGCTCAAATAAAAATTCGGTAATAATTTCATCTCTGGTAAATTAGCCTATAATTCTCGCTTTACCCCTGCCCAACCCTCCCCTTGGTAAGGGGCTACGGTATATACAAAAGTCAAGTTACCCCCCTTAATCCCGCGGTTTATTGGGGGAAAAGAAATCTAGTTCCCTCCCCTTTCCAAGGCTACGGTGTACACACAAGTCAAATTACCCCCTTAATCCCGCCGTTTATTGGGGGGAAAAAGAAATCTAGTTCCCTCCCCAATACATACGCGGAGGGTTAGGGTGGGGTAAAACTGACGCAAAAAAGCAGCTGAGTAAACTATTTCAGACTTGTGTATACACCGTAGTTGGCAAGGGGAGAGTGCGCGGCAGCGCGGGTGGGGTAGTTTTATTTAAACGATTCTTAGAAAAACCAACCGTAAGAATGCAAACCTTTACCTAAAAGATTCACACCGAGATAGCAAACCCAAACCACAAGCAAGCCGGTGGCGGCTAAAATTGCGGGACGACGCCCTTGCCAACCGCGAGTAATTCTGGCGTGAAGGTAGGCAGCGAACACTAACCAGGTAATTAATGCCCAAGTTTCTTTCGGGTCCCAACTCCAGTAGGAACCCCAGGCTTCGTTAGCCCAAACGCCACCAGCAATAATGCCAATTGTCAGCAGGGGAAATCCTAGTCCGATGATGCGATAGCTGATGTTGTCGAGGGTTTCAGCAAGGCTAAGGCGCTGGGGTGAAAGAGGTTCAGCAGATGCTATGGCTTGAGATTCAGGAGTAGTTACTAAATTCAAAACAGCGGTGTTACCGTTACCGTTGCCGTTGCTACTACTTTCAAAACGGGCAAAGCCGTTATTTTCGACAGCAGGGGTTGGTGGTTGAGAAATTAGTTCAGTGGCTTTGTGCAAGCGATAGCCGTTGCTGCGATAGCCACCATTACCTACAGAACTGCCTTGGAGTTGAATATTTTGACCGCGAGTGACTATTAAGAAAGCGATCGCTAATAACGAACCCACCATCAAAGCAGAATAACTCAGCATCATAACGCTGACGTGCATCATTAGCCAATTTGACTTCAAGGCAGGTACTAAGGGTTCTGACGCTTGCATTTGCGATGGTAGTGTCATAGTAGCAAAAGCTGCGATCGCCATTGCCACCGGGGCTGTCGCAACTCCTACTAAGCGGCTACGGCTACTATTTTCCGCAATCAGATGGACGGCGGTTATTCCCCAAGTTAAGAAAAACAGGGATTCATAGAGATTACTTAAGGGAAAGTAACCAGCTTCGATCCATCGTGCCCCTAGTAGAGTAGCTATACACAAATTTGCGATCGCCATCCCAGCTGTCCCCAAAGCGGCTAGATAAGGCAGATTTGGAAAAGCCGCTCCTCCCCAATACACCAGCATTGTTAGGAATAATATGGCAAAGGACGCATTGTCCAGCCAGTTTTGGAGTACAACCAAATTCATAAAGTCTTCTCTCCGTGGATGATTTAAAATATCGATTCTGACTGTTTTGATCCTATATGTTAAGAGGGGAATCGGGAATGGGGCATTAGGAGTGCTGAGTGCTGAGTGCTGAGTTAGGAGTTAAGAGTTAAGAGTTAAGAGTTTTGTTTATCTCCTTGTCCCCTCATCTCCCTCATCTCCCTGCTCCCCTGCACCCCTGCCCCTCTGCTCCCCTGCCCACTCGCTATCTAACAGAGTTACTCTTACCCCCTTCTGGACTAGGCAATGTAGTCGCGTTAGTAACTTTTTTGAGTTCGACAAAAATATCGTAACGGTTACTGCGATTGTCGCTGATAGCAGATGTCATACCAATTGAGCGCGTTGCATCTAGCAAAATTTGTTGATTGGGAATTAGAGTTGGTAAAGGGAAATTTTTCACAGTTCGTTCCACATCCAGGAAAAATTGACCATTGGTTGGATTGGGTTCTGTAGGAACTGTTTGTTGGAAGGGAAGAGTGCCAGCTAGTGTGTAGTTAGGTTTGGGAACAATTTTATCGGTGATGGGAGCGCCCACTACCAAGAAGGCGACATCTCCATCTAACCAACCGCGGGTAGCAGTTAACGTACCATAAGGTGATACCCAGTTAACAACAGATTGACCTGCGACTTTCCCTGGTTGCACTTGAAACTGGTATTGATTTTTCATAACTTCATCCAGCTTACTGATGGATGCCTCAGCTGATTTGCGTAGGCTTTGCCCGCCGTAGGCATCGCTTGTCTGTACCATGAACAGCAAACCCGCACGAAAATCATTTGGTGAACCTTCTTTTGGAGTAGCAGGAATTACTGATAACGAAAACTCCCCTTTCATCCAACTAAGCAAATCCTTCTCTAAATCAAGATCGGTAAGGGATTTTATCCCACCTCGAATCTGTTCTGGTGCGATCGGTGACAAAGGATTTCCCTGAGATGTTAAAACATAGTCTCTCCACAATCTCTGTAAATTACCACCAGTAAGCATCATTAAGGTTTCTGCTGGTATGCGGCTTTGCATTTTCCCAGCTTTGTTTTCCACCACCAGCACACGTTGACTATTAGGGTTTAACCAAGAAACGCCCTTGAAGCGGATTCCTTCTGACTCTAAGGTTATTGTCCCGGCTAAACCTTGGTTATTTTGCAGTTGAGCTAAAACTTGAGCAGGTAAAGGGCGGTTTGGAGAAGCTGCGGCTATTTTCGCTGCTGTTGGCACATTTACATAAAACTGGGCAAAGGGTTGGTAATTGGCAATTTTCGGGAAATTCTCAGTAAAGCCTCCTGTTGTGGCTAGAGATGTTTTATTTTTATAAGCATCGATCGCTCGCTCTGTAGCTTTGGGACTATCAGTTATGACTAAAAAACGCCCATCTAGTAATGCAGTCGAGAAGTTTTGCCCTGCTTGTCCCTCACCTTCTTTGATGGCGATCCCTTGATAAGTACGGTCAATCCATTTGCCTTGTTTAAGGGTTTTGGGTTGTGCCAAAATGCTTTTGGCGATTTCTGAATTTTTTACTGGCAATACCATTACCATCGACTGCTGATCGCTAGCAGCACTTTCATTGGTGGTAACTGGTTTGGGTGCGGGTTTCTTCCCTATTGTTGGGGCAAGAATTGCGATCGTCACATCGTTGCCTACCCAAGGAGCGATATCTTTTTGGAAGTCGTAACCATTATTAGTCAGAAAGCGATCGCGTAACTGGACTAAATTTTTGTCCAGTTCTGTTTGAGTTTCTTTTGTCCCAAACTGCCGCAATTTCTGCCATTGCTGCGGATCTGTTGTTAAAGAAACCGCAAACAAGGCATCACCAGGAATAATATTTGCACCTACTAGCAAATCGCTAGAAGATATTTGTCTCTGAGCTAACAACCAGTAAGCTACGCTCCCCGCACCAATCAATAACCCAGCAGCCGAGAGCGTCAGCACCAGAGACGGTTTCTTATTTTTCTTCATCGGAACAGACACAAGAGGCGGTGCCATTGAAACCTATACCTCATATTTCCAAACTCATTACTTGCTGAATTGGTTAAGTCAACCAAAAAGTTTCTTGCGATCTAGGTAGTTAATTTCATAAATTTCTCCACCATAGACATTGATAATATTTCCGTAATCAACCTTCTCTACTGTTTCAAAGCGGTGTTTTAGTGGTTAGTTACCTTTTTTAACATGCTTTGTTAAATTTCGCAGGACACTTCCTTTAAAGGGCTGTCTTTTTCGGAAAGTCTCCGAAAGTTAACATCCTTGATTTCAAGCACTTTGAGGATATAACTAACTTGAAAAAGCTGCAAGTAATCTGTAACCCAGACTACCTTTTATTTATAGAGCCTCCATTTGTGGTGTTGACTTGATCTAAGCAAGATCAATTCAGTGTCCGGGATTTTACATAGATTACTCATCTTCAAAGTCATTAATGCAAAATTCCCATGCTCTGGGGCGCACTGTAAAAGATGAAAAACTTTTAAATAATACTATGCCTCAGCATTAACAGCACTCAACTGCATAGGCCCCAAATATTTAGTTAAATAAGGTGAAAAAACTTCATAAATTAATGTCAGTGGTTGTCCATGATGCCAAAACAAGTAGTGGCGACCCCAAAAAGGCCCAGTTATACCAAAACCGGACTCTAGTGCCAATGAGTCACCGTAGTAAATTCCTCGAACATCCCGATACAATTCTGTGCGAAGACGAGCTAAACTTGCCCAAATTGGTAATGAACGGTTTTGTAAATACTCATCGACATGACTGGCTTCCCACCACGAAGTAGCATAGGCTAATCTTTGACCAGAAGCGGTACGCAGCCATACTTGTCGCCGTAATCGCGGTTCTGGGACAGCTTGGATTAACTCAGGAGCAGCATCCAAGTCCATGCCAATCAATGACATATCAATAACATCTACTTCTATAGCCTCACCTGTGAGCAATTCTAAGTGACGTGTTGGAGAGCCGTCACCCAAAAGCATTAGCTGCCATGCAGGCGCTAGCTGAGTGTGAGGTAAACTTTGTTGAATTATTTCCTCCCCTCCTTGCCAAATCGGAGTGAGGCGATGCCAAGCTGGTGGCAGTGTTAGGTTGTTTGTTGGCGGAAAAGAAATAGTCAATGCTTTTTACAAAACTTCACCTATTTCTATAAAAGCATAAAGGACTAGTACTTTGACAAGGCAACTTTACTTAATATCTAGTAAGCACTGAAGTGCTGCGGAAGCAAACTTAATATTTAAGGGTCAACAGTCTAAGGTTTTTTGACCTGTGACTATTGACCCTATGCTTAAACAAGCAAAAATGCGGGTGGGGAGACTCGAACTCCCAAGGCAAAGCCACACGCACCTCAAGCGTGCGCGTATACCAATTCCGCCACATCCGCATGGTTTGTCTAAGAATAGACTATAGCATAAGAAAATAATTATAGTAAGGTGATATCTAAATTCAGTTGCTCAAAAATATAAATTTTCTCAAGGCGGTATCAGACTGACAGAAATTGAGCAGCTGTACAAGGGATATTGAAAAGGGTAGAGCTACTGTGTGTGTTTGGCGGGGTGCAATGGGGTATGCGTCTGCTGTAGGCGATATCTAGGAAGGGCTACGCCTATGCAAAAGTCCAGCTTGGTAGTCTAGCCAAGACTTACAGCAGCAATGTTGTTAGTGTAGTAAGACCCGTAGAGGCAGCAAGCCTGCACATCTTGCGTTTGCTTAGAATCAGGGTGGTGAATATCCTGCAATAATTTGAAATAATGTGGAAGCATTGTTTCAAGTTGGATCAGAGAAAATGTCAATCTACTGGTAATGATATCGAAACTAAAAAATGAAGTTTGACAAAATATTAATTGCCAATCGGGGAGAAATCGCCCTTCGCATTCTCCGCGCCTGTGAAGAAATGGGAATTGCCACAGTTGCGGTTCACTCCACCGTTGACCGTAATGCTCTCCACGTCCAACTTGCTGATGAAGCAGTTTGCATTGGCGAACCTGCTAGCGGTAAAAGTTATTTGAATATTCCCAATATTATTGCTGCTGCACTGACGCGCAATGCTACTGCCATTCATCCAGGCTATGGTTTTTTGGCAGAAAATGCCCGGTTTGCGGAAATCTGTGCCGACCATCATATTGCTTTTATCGGCCCAACTCCAGAAGCTATGAGACGGATGGGCGATAAATCCACTGCCAAAGAAACCATGCAAAAAGCTGGAGTACCGACGGTACCAGGTACTGAGGGATTGGTAGAATCCGAGCAAGAAGGATTAGGATTCGCCAAGGATATCGGCTATCCAGTGATGATCAAAGCTACAGCAGGTGGCGGTGGACGGGGTATGCGCCTAGTTCGTTCTGAAGACGAATTTGTTAAACTTTTTCTCGCAGCCCAAGGCGAAGCAGGAGCAGCTTTTGGGAATTCTGGCGTTTACATAGAAAAATTTATTGAACGTCCCCGCCACATTGAATTTCAAATTTTGGCGGATAACTACGGTAATGTAATCCACTTGGGTGAACGGGATTGCTCAATTCAGCGCCGGAATCAAAAGCTGTTAGAAGAAGCTCCTAGTCCGGCTCTCGATCAAGACCTACGTGAAAAAATGGGACAAGCTGCTGTCAAAGCTGCCCAATTCATTAACTACAGTGGGGCGGGTACTATTGAGTTTCTCCTGGATAGATCCGGTAAATTCTACTTTATGGAAATGAACACCCGGATTCAAGTAGAACATCCTGTAACAGAGATGATTACTGGGATAGATTTAGTTGCCGAACAAATTCGCATTGCCCAAGGGGAAAGACTCAGGCTTACCCAAGAGCAAGTAGTATTACGAGGTCATGCGATCGAATGCCGAATCAATGCTGAAGATCCCGACCATGACTTTCGCCCTTCTCCTGGACGAATCAGTAGCTATCTGCCCCCCGGAGGCCCTGGTGTGCGGATTGATTCCCACGTTTACACAGATTACCAAATCCCGCCCTACTACGATTCCTTAATCGGCAAGTTAATTGTTTGGGCACCAGACCGACCCACTGCTATTAACCGGATGAAACGCGCGCTGCGGGAATGTGCCATTACTGGATTACCTACCACCATCGGGTTTCATCAAAAAATTATGGAAACTCCACAGTTTTTACAGGGTAATGTCTATACAAATTTTGTGCAGGAAATGAACGGCTAGTACCGCAAGTCAAAAGTCAAGGCTTCGGCTTCGTTCAGCCTTGACTCTGAGCGACTTGCCTTGAGTGCAGTCGAAAGGAGTCGAAGGGTCAAAAGTCAAAAGTCAAAAGTCACGCCTGCTTTAATTTTGGGCTTTCTGGCTGTAATGAAATGGTAGGTTTATTCTGCCGACTTGTACTAGGGGGTAGGGAGCGGGCAGTAAGGAGTGGGGAGTGGGAGAAGATGAGGGAGATGGAGGGGAACCAGTGCCCTATGCCCCATGCCCCATCTCTAATTCACACGAGATAGCATAGTCAGCAATCCTTGTTGACCTAGTAATATTTCTCGCAGCAGGCTGAAGATACCAACCCAAATAATAGGTGTAATGTCCACTCCGCCTATAGGTTGTACCAGTTTTCGCAATGGCACTAAAAATGGTTCGGTAGGCCAAGCTATTAAATTAAAGGGCAAACGATTCAGATTCACTTGCGGATACCAAGTGAGAATGATCCGAAATATAAATAAAAATGTCATCACCCCTAACACAGGGCCAAGAATCCAAGCAGTCAGGTCAACACCAGTCATCGGTTTAAGGTAATATCTATCGTAAAGAAAGAAAAACTTAGGCGAACGGCAAGCCGCGCTTCGCTAACGCTGCAAAATTTGAAGCTTTGTAAAGCACTCTCATCATCATTTTAACTAAATGCTGCCATTTCCTTCTGGAATACAAAAGCAAACTTCCTCACAGCAGTTACCAAGTTTGGCTGTTCAGAGTTAAAGGCTTCTCAAGAAAGTAATACACTATTAAAATTAGGATGAAGTGTGTAAAAAAAGGTTTAGAAGTATGACGCCTTCTTTAGCAAATTTTCTTTGGAGTCTGCTATGGGGTACTGCAATTGTTGTAATCCCCGCCACAGTTGGTCTAATTTTCATTAGCCAGAAAGATAAAATTCAGCGTTCATAATGCTTATGAGAGTTAATTCAACTCTCATAATCGATTGTATGTCAGCTATCTAGTTAATTGCATCAAAAGCAGCAGTTTTTGCCGCTGGTAGCAGTTATAGCTGACAGACATAGGTTTTTTAATTTTTCGGTGAACAGCTTCAGAGCTTCTTTGCCAGAAGCTTTGAAGCTTCAATATGTTGTGACTAATTACAGTAGTGATTTTAATTGTGAGTCGCTAACATAGATTTGATATTGGGAAAACAGCAATGATAAATTTTGGGCTGAACTCAGCCAGTTTTCTGGCTCAGGTAAATTTTGGGGCAAACTCAGCCAGTATTCTAGGAATTTTTCTGGCTGTGGCTGGGGCAGCACTGTATTTTCTCCGCACTGTGCGTCCAGAATTGTCACGGGATCAAGATATCTTTTTTGCAGCAGTCGGCTTGCTTTGCGGTTTCATTCTTGTCTTTCAAGGATGGCGGCTTGACCCGATTTTACAATTTGGTCAATTGCTTTTAGTAGGCACAACTGTGTTTTTTGCAGTTGAAAGTATTCGCTTGCGGAGTATAGCTACCCAGCAAGCAAAGCGCAATACTCCGATTGTGGACGAAGATCGACCGATTAGCGATCGCTATTCGTACAATGATCGCAGAAAGTATCAAGCTGAAATGGATGCAGATTTAGAGCCACTGCCTTATGAAGACGAGGAGGAACGCCCAGTGCGTCCCCGGATTCGGGGTAGCAGGGATGAGATTTCCACTCGTGATAACTACTACGAGGAGCAACCTCCCCGTCGTTCAGAACGCCGCAACAGCAGCAGTAGTGAAAGACAGGCTCCATCTGATAGAACGCGTCGGCGGAATTCTGGTCGTCCTGTGAATCGCCCTTCTGAAAGCTCTGAAGATGAAAATTGGGGTTCTTCATCTAGGCAAGTTGATGATTGGGAAAGTTCTGGTGGGGAAGTCAGAAAACCTTCTCGCCGTAGTAATAACGGGCCCCAGCGTCCCGAAAATCGTGAAGATGATATTTCTTCCAGACCGAGAAGGCGTCGTCCACCCACTGACTCAACTCCTCGAAGACCGCGCGAAGATGATGATGCGATCCCAACTGATTATGTACCATACAGCCCAATGGAAAAACCAAATGAGGGGCTAGATAATTTGACCGATTTTGATGACGATGTTTAAAACAGTTGGCGTGTAAGTAGGTTTAAAGGCAACGGAAAACAGTTGAGGTGGAAAAATTTACGCCTACATTTTGGCTCCAAAGACCAATTCATTGGAGCCTGGTTTTTGGTTTAACAAGTTTGCTTGTATCTTGTGGTACTAACGATATTCCTATAGGGCCTACTTCTCTTAACAGTCGCTACACCGAGGAGCAACCTGCTTTGAGCGGAAATGGGCGCTTTTTAGCGTTTGTATCTAATCGGAATGGTAATCAGCAGCTACTAGTGTACGATTTGGAGAGGCAACTGTTTATTAGCACTCCGGGGATAAACCGACAGGAGACAATTGCCGAAAGTCCAAGTTTGAGCTACACCGGGCGTTATATTTCTTATCTTACTAGCGATCAAGGTAGACCAGTGGTGGCACTTTATGATCGCGCTACGCAACAGTCGCAAATTGTTACACCAATTTATCGCGGCTGGGTCAGAAAACCAAATATCAGCCCAGATGGACGTTATGTTGTTTTTGAAACCGCCACTCGTGGTCAGTGGGATATTGAAGTCCTAGACCGGGGGCCAAATATTGAGTTAGATATTCCCAATGGTGCAACCGTAGGTTCACCTCCATAGGAGTTAAAAGTCATTCAATTTTAGATTTGGGATTTTAGATTGATGGAGAAATCTAAAATCTAAAATTGGCAGAGTTAGGAGTTATGAGACTATTAACTAATGACTTATGACTAATTTATATGAAACGTGTTTTTTTTATACCTGTATTTTTTTGCTTTTTATTGACTGGATGTTTTGGCTACCCTCGGATTTTGAATTATCCGTTTGATCCGGGGGGTCGAAGTCTCAATAGTTTAGCGTCGGAATTAAACCCCCAAATTTCTGGGAGATACATTGTTTTTATTACTGACCGACGCGGTAGCCAAGATGTTTATATGTTTGATACGGTAACTCGTGATTTGGTTGATTTGCCAGGTTTAAACTCCTTTGATGCGATCGCAAATCATCCTAGTGTTTCACAAGATGGTCGTTATATTGTGTTTGCTGCTAGCCGTCAGGGGCGATCGGCAATTTTTCTCTACGACCGAGAAACACGCCAATCACGGAATTTGACTAATAACCTGCAAGCGGAAGTTCGTAACCCTGCAATTAGCGCTGATGGTAGTAGGATTGCTTTTGAGTCTAGTAACAATGGTCAGTGGGATGTTTTAGTATATGACCGTTTTGGACGACCGTTGAATATACCTCAAGAACCGCGTTGAACTACAGTTAATAAGTTAGGAGTTAGGAGTGAGGAGTTAAAATTCCTAACTCCTAACTCCTCACTTTTAACTTTTGTTTTCTACTTGCTGTACAGATTCAATGAGCGATCGCACTTGTTCTGTCCCTTCTGAAGGTTCAAATGATAGGGGAAACTTACCCCGAACAATCATCCGCAAACCGAGGGGTGCAAGACCAAGTAATCCTCTTAAATCTCGAAAATAATTACCGACTACTTGTAAACCAAATTGACGTTCATCAATCCAACCGCCTTCTTTGACTAAATCCACCAATACTTTTCGGTGACGAATTGAGCGAGTATCACTGGCTTGTTTTTGGGTGAGAATTTCTTGTTTAACTTTGGTAATTTGTTCTAATGGTGCAACTTCCATTGGACAAACTGAATCGCAGTACAAACAACGGGTGCAACCCCATACGCCTTTAGTGCCTTCGTTATAGCTTGCTAAACGATTTTCGGTATCGCTATCGCGGGAGTCTGCTACCATTCGGTAAGCTTTGGCAAGGGCATGGGGACCTACAAAGTCTGGATTAACTTCACGAGCGTTGCATTCAGAGTAACAAGCGCCGCACATAATACAGTTACCAGTTTGATCGAGCCGCGATCGCTCTTGTGGTGTTTGCAAAAACTCTCTTTCTGGTACTTGTCGTGCTGCCGTACTCACATAAGGGGCAACTGCCTCTAGATTATTCCAAAAGCTGCTCATATCTACAACCAAATCTTTAATCACGGGCATATTGCCAAGAGGTGCGATCGTGATTTCACCAATAGCATTTACTTTACTTGGGGATGATGGTATTTGTTGTAATCTGGCAAGTTCACTGCCAACATTTTCCTTACAAGCTAAAGCCGAACGCCCATTAATTCGCATAGCACAGCTACCACAAATAGTATTGCGACAATTTTTGCGAAACGCCAAAGTTCCATCTTGCTCCCACTTAATATGATTGAGGCAATCCAAGATTGTATTACCTGCTTCGGCTTCCACAAGGTAGGTTTGCACAACAGGGGAGGAATTTTGTTGCTGTCGAATGACCTTAAAAATAACTTCCATAACTACTAACCAAAATTTTAAAATTGTTTCACCAGCCTCAACAATCATGAGTTAAAGCAGGTACTTGCGAAGTGAGTTATACTTTTTCGCCCCTAATTCAAACCCTGGTGTTAACAGGCTGACGATTAAAGGGCGACTGATTCTAGTTTAAGGATAACCATTAAAATTTTACTTGTAGTAAGGTTGTAGGCAAGATTTTTGTCAAATTCTGAGTTAAAAAGCCAAAAATGTAATCACAGCTTTGCATTGAATTGACCTGTTTAGGAATGTAAAGGAAAGAGGGTTTGCTTAAAAAGTAACTTAAGTTGATCTTTGACCTAGCGATCGTATCCAAATGAAATACATATGAAGTTAGCAACATGTCTTGATGTCAACTTGAGTCAAGCAGTCCTGACAGTAAAATTCCGCCTTCGCTACCACTTGAGAGAATTTTTTGATTATATAGAAGTGTGAAAGCCCATGTTTAATATATAGTAGTGGCAATCAAGCACTAGGCAGATGTTAAGAGATTTCTTCTTCCTATAGACAGACGTGCAAAATCCTCTGACCGCTTTTGACCTGAAGATAATAAACCGAAGAAAAAACCTCACCACTTTCAAAGAAAAGTTAGAGCACCGCGAAACGCGGATGTGCGAGACTTTTCGCTTTTTGGCTTGCTCTCAATCAAGAAAATATGGGATTGAACTCATTGGTCAAAACTGCTCGTATCAATTATATAAATTTTTATAAAAGCCAGATAGCAATGCTCACGCTTGCAATAAAGGGTTAAGAAAATCGTCACTGCTTTTTTCAACTTTCAAGTCCAGGAATTTAAATAAAAATTTACCAGCAACTTTAATTCAAAATTAAACAACTATTTTGCTATTATTAGTCCATGCTAGTATTTAATATAAAATTACGAAGTAGCAAAACCAGAATCAATAGCCGTATCAGCGCGGTTACTACTGCTTTGTTAATTCGTAATGTAGAGACAAGAAAATTCGCGTCTCTACTGGTGGGACAAAAGGGTGTATGCCCGTAGGACTCTATTGAAATACTATGCTGTCCTAAGCTTGAAAGGACGAGTAGAGAAAACTCTACTTGCGCTTTAGCAAGAAAGGCAAGCACTGAAAGTGAAAAACCTGCAATTTTTTGGGTCTACGATTTATTTGCAGTAGAACCTAACCCCATTTGTAAAGGTGGCTGAAAGTTACACCGCTACAGTAGCGCCAAAGAAGAAAATAGTTTTCTTTCTGATGGCGAATAATGGTTAAAAATGCCGTAATATCACCAAAATTAATGTCTGTGGCAACTATGGCCTCTAATTGGTTGTGGACAACCATATATAGAAGTGCCTTTGGCTCCTATCGGCAGGAATTCACCCGTTACACTAGGGTCTTCAGTAGCTCTATGCAAATGCTAAAAAATCAAATGCTGGCATGAGACTACATTGTTTATCAGTTTGGAGAGAGTAAGGAAAATTTGAGCATAATGACTGAAACTGCAACCGCGCCATTAACTGGAAAAGCACTACTTGCTAAAGTAAAAGAACTTTCCACATTACCACGCCGAGAAAGAGCTAAACAGTGTGGCTATTACACTGTTACTAAGAATAATCAAGTTCGTGTGAATCTCACCGATTTTTATGACGCTTTGCTATCTGCTAGGGGAATTCCTCTAAGTCCAGAAGCACCTAAAGATGGTCGTGGTCGTGAACCGACATATCGGGTTAGTGTCCATCAAAATGGTCAGATTGTAATTGGTGCTACATATACCAAAGCAATGGGCTTGAAGGCTGGAGATGAGTTTGAAATTAGGCTGGGATACAAACATATTCACCTGATTCAACTAGGTGAAAGCGATAAAAAACTAACCTCACAAGATATAGATTCTGACGAATCAGACGAAGATTTGGAAGACGAAGAGTAAATTTGCTGATGGTAAGGATAAGTTTCAGGTGATGATAACTTGTCCTTACCCTGACAGCAAACTGGTAGCTAAGTAAAAAATACGATAAGACCCCTTGCAGAAGTCACGAAATTTAGTAGAGTCTTGATTAATCAGCAAGAAATCTATAATGCAAGAAGTCTATCGTGTTTTTTTGTTTATTTTGATAACTTTCTTTGAGTCTTCGGTCAACGTCTTACTGGCGTTTATAGAAAATGCACCGCCACTAGTTATAGTGACGGCATTTTTTGTTTGCTGGATAGTTTGCTGGTTGCCAGTAGCAACAGTATCAGCAATATTGCTTAATTGGCAACCTCCTAAACCTTTACAGCCAGAGCAAAAAATGCCGTTATTGGTGTCACTTTACCTATTAGCTCCCCTGATCTTGTGGGGAGTTGTTTGGTTGGCTAATAAATCTTTTTCAAATTACGGCTTTGTTGGCAATTTTTCAACTCTTGGTTTTTTAGCACTAGGTTTTAGTTTGGGAGTGCTGAGTCTAGCTATTGTATTTGGTGGGCAATTCGGATTAGGTTGGTGTTCTTTTGAAAAGTCTAATTTCAAGTTACTACTACCCATATTGCTACCGATTTTCTTGATAGCGTTATTAGTCGGTGGGATAGAAGAGTTAGTTTTTCGCGGTTTCCTGTTCACAGAATTAGCGCAGGATTACCCCGTTTGGGTAGCAGCAGCAATTTCTAGCTTGATTTTTGCCTTGTTACATCTGGTTTGGGAGCAACGCGAAACCGCACCCCAACTTCCTGGATTGTGGCTGATGGGAATGGTGTTGGTGTTAGCACGGTTTGCTACAAGTGGTAATTTGGGTTTAGCTTGGGGATTGCACGCGGGATGGGTATGGGCGATCGCTACCATAGAGACAGCAGAACTAATTACTTACACTGGTATTGTCTCTAACTGGTTCACAGGTAAGAACAAAAAACCCTTAGCTGGCTTGGCGGGAATTATTTGTGTATTGGGAACAGGAGTAATTATCTGGTTATTCTCTAGGTATTTTAATTTTTCATAGAAGATTTACGTTAACGTAGTTTTAAAAGTGCTGAGTGAGATTCCTTACTCAGCACCGTGATTAATCTTTATGTAGTCTTACGGAACCTGCAACCTCAGATATATATAGTGCATTAGGTAAATCAGCGCACTATATATAACTTCACTCAAAACTACTCAGACCTTTTCATTCTGTCGATTTCTCGTTGTAATTCTTCAATTTGACGGCGTAAAATTTCTGTTTCATTTGCGGAAGATTCTGCTGCAACATTTACCGATCCGGAAGCAGGCGATCGCTGATAATTTCCTCGGCGAATTTGCTGATATTCTTCGGATACTGCCCACGACCGTAAGTAATGCAAGCGTTCAACAGGGAAAGGATGGCTCAACATCATACCCTGAGCGCCATTGTAGATTAAGAATTTATATATCTGATTCAGTCCATCTTCATCCAGTGCCTGATAATTTTCTGACTGCTTAATAAACTCTTGTAAACTACATTCATTGGCATATTTGTTACTACCGCCAGAGAGTTTCATCATCGTTGACATCACAGGATTCAAGTCATCCATTACTAGTAGTGCAGCGCGATCTGACGATAACTCGGCTTTTCGCCGCCACTCAAAAAAGGCGTAAATCAAGCCTTGGGTGACAATATTACCGATACCGAAGGTCAATTCTCCCAAGGCAGAAGCAGCACTCATCGCCCACATCGCCATTTGAATTAAAATAGTATGACCACATTTAATATGCCCCAGTTCATGGGCTAGCACCGTCCTCATCTCGGCTTCGTCTAGTAAGTCTAGTATCCCTGTATTTATGACTATGTAAGGATTCTCTTGCCCCAGCGCATAGCTATTTGCTTGGGGATTTTGCGAGACAAACAGTGTTGGTTCTGGGTAAATGTCCAAATCTCGGACGCATTCCCGAAACATCTGGTAAATAGTGGAATATTGACGCGGCCCGACTTGGATGCTGTTACCCATTAGATAGACTAATTGAGGGCGTTCGTAGATAAATTCCACAAATTTACGAGCGATTAAATCAAATCCTGGTAAATTTCGTAAAGCTTGCTCGGCTTGACGATCTAGTGGATGCCTAAAGGCTTCGCTAGATATTCCTGTGTAAGTTGGCATAATTATAGGGTATTGGGTGATTGGTCATTGGTCATTGTCACTTGTACTGAGTTTCGACTGCCTCAACTACCGCGTAGTAATTGCCGCAGCTTCTCCAAGAGTTGTATTGGTCATTAGTTTTAGATCAATGGCAAAGGACAAAGGACAAAGGACAAAGGACAAATGACAAATAACAAGATAATAGAAATGGGGCAATTGGAAGTAAAAGTCACTTTGTATGGAATTGAAAGCGTGTGATTGAGGCAGAAGTTCATTTGTCACTACATAACTTTTTGCGATCGCAAGCGGGGTTCCCTTCCTGGCCCCATCATTTGACGATGGCACGGTTGGTAGCACGCGCCTTGCGCTTGGGACGTAGCGCCCTAATTCAAGTAGGGGCAGTTAGTGGCTATCAAGGGCGGTATCGTACTAGTTTCGTAGCATCAGCCCTAATGTGGCATGGCCCTGTAATTATTGTTGCTCAAGAAACTGTGCAGCAACTTCTACTGCGGGTGGAAATTCCCCGGCTACAGCAGTGGCTACCAACCAATAAATCGATTAGGACAGGTGATGCTTGGCCTGATGCTGAGTTCCAAGGGCTACTCTTAACTTCCCCAGAAGCTTGGTTAAAAGGACAATTGGCTGGTAGCTCACGCTTCCCCCAAGGCATTCCCACAATTATTGATGGAGTAGACGATCTCGAAGATTGGGTGCGTCATCAACTTACCCAAGAGATTCAACCCGATGATTGGGATCAACTCATGCTGGCTTGTCCCAATCAAGCTGAGGCAATTCGTGAAGCACGGATACAACTAACACACGAACTTTTTCAGCATCCTGTTAATCCATATCAGTGCTATCTAATTTCTCAGCCAGAAATAGAAATTTTGAGTCGCCTGTATTTGGCTTTAGATGGAGTAAATCTCCCAAATCAGTGGAAAAATTTCTGGCAACAATTTCAAACCCTTGATGAAAATCTGTCCCCCTCTGCTTCCCCTGCTCCTCCTCTTTTCTGGGCAACTATTGCCCATAGACAAGGTTTATTTTCTTTGCACTACGCCCCAATGGAATTAGGGGAAATACTCTCGCCGATTTGGCAGCGACAACCAGTAGTTTTAATTGGCAGCGCTATCGAACCGGAAACTGAAGCTCCCCTTTTTCGCCAGCGCTTGGGTTTAGAAGATTTAACTTGCCTGAAGTTCTCTTCGGAGAGCCAAGCAGAAGCAATTCAACTGTATGTACCCTATAAGTTACCTCTACCCAACACACCAGAATTTCAAGCGGCATTTATTCACAAAGTCCGCACACTAGTTTGTCTAAGTGCGACAGCACCAGGGTTAACGGTTGTCTTGGTGGGAGATGTACCACTCAAATCTCAAGTGGCAGCAATTCTGGCTTCAGAGTTTGGTTCGCGGGTGCAAGTAGAAAAAACTTGTTTAGATGAAAATGGTATTTTGATTAGCGGTTGGGAATTTTGGCGAGAACATCAACGAGTCCTGCCAGCACCCCATCTGTTAATCATTGCGACTTTACCCCTACCATCTTTAGAAAATCCTCTGGTAGCTGGTAGGGTAGCTCTTTATAAACGATCGCATCAAGATTGGTTCCGTTTATACTTGTTGCCATCTGCTTTAAATGAATTACAACGGGCGATCGCTCCAGTACGAGAAAGTCAAGGGATTGTGGCTTTGCTTGATAGTCGTGTAGTTAACCGCAGCTACGGCGCTCAAATTCTCGCAGCTTTAAGTCCACTGGCACGTATTAACTATCTCGATCCCAGCCTGTTTTCCCATACTGATGAGGAAAATTCCGCCTAAAATTCAGTTACCAGTGACGCCACTTGCTCTACTTGGGGAAACCCCAAGTAGAGCAAGTGGCTCCCCAATGCCCGATTTAAATTTTGTCAACCAAAGCGCGATCGCAAAGAAGCAAGAACTATTATCAGCTTATGGAAGGTGATGCTATTCATCGCCTCTGGAGTAGGCATGATTTCTGGCAAGATAAATTTAGAACCTAAGTAGAATTTGAGTTGCTGATTATGGGTGAAGCAAAACGTCGTAAAACCACACTAGGGGAAACATACGGTAAAGAGGCTCGGATCTTGCCTTGGATTCCGATCACAAAAACTCAAGGCGAACAATTTGTCACTTGGACTACTCGTGGTGCTTGGATAGGTATTGGTCTGATGATTGTAGGATGGGCAACAATTCGTTTTATTGGCCCAGCTTTTGGTTGGTGGCAAGTAGTCTATTAATTCTTAATTCATAATTGAATTAGTTGGAGCCTAGATATCCAACTAATTCAAGACCACTAAAAAAGACAATAGACCTCTTGCAGAAATATATTTTTGCACTCTTAGGGAAAAGGGAAAAGGTTATAGGGAAAGGATTTTGAGTTTTTTTACCCTTTTCACCTTCCCCTTTACCCCGACAAATGCCAAGAAGTCTAATGACGCATAAGCATTTTGCCAATAGTTACGAATTACGTTAGGGCAATGGTAGCGAGTTTGCCTACTCTATGGGAAAGCAAGCTAGGCACAGCCTCTTGTAGAAAGCGTTATGACGAATTACGAATTAGTTAACTGAACTATTAATAAAAAATAATTACTTTCTTTGGATAGATAATCGAAATATATTATATATTTATTAAATTTGGCAAAACCAAATTAAGATAATAATCCTTCTAAATTACCGTGCTTTGGTTCATACAACTTTTTGAGAATAATCCAAAAATACCTGGAAATATTGCCTAAATGGCAACATTACTCTGCTGCGTTTAGGTATTGTCAGTGTTAAGTTTTTCCATTGTGGATTCTACACTCACATTTGTCTACTAACTACGTTTCACCTGTATAATTTGTTGCATTTACTTTCTGGCACCTACTGGATTTATCATTTTCCCTGTCATCTGCTTAACTTTATATATCTAGGAGGAAGGAATTTGGTATAACTAATCATTTGTCTATACCAAAATCTACGTTAGAAAGAGAACAGACTAAACATCTATGCAAGAGACAGTATAACGATGTAAAACTACACTATGGTATCTAATAGCTGTGTATTTGACTGCACATAGCAAATAAAAGCCAAATATGTAGCTTTTTTGTAGTTGACTAGTGCTAGATTTAAGTTACTCTTAAAGCGGATCGCTTACTGTAGGAATGTACTCTGACAGAAGTGTATAAAGATATAGTTAAATTTAGCAATTCTGTCCGAAATTTTGAATTTGCAAACTGAATAGTTTGATACGGCTCTCAAAACTTCGATCCACTACCCTAAACAAGGTAGTCAATTAACGACTCAATATCATCTGTCTGATAATTGTAATGAATAGTTTACAATACCAATGGGTGAGAAAATCTAAAGAAAATATAAAAGAAACTCAAATTACTGTGGTGTCTGGAGGACAAAAGTGTTTCTGAGACTAGCACATCAACATCGACAATTCGTTCAAGACTTAGTAATGAACCTGCAAGCCTTGGCGATTGTATTAGAGCGTCGTGGGTATCCAGCATCCTGCTATACCTGTGGCGACCAAATGAATAGTGCATCGTTTATGGTTAGCTTGGGTGATAACCATCTGATTAGATTTTTAGTGTCCGATTACGGCATTACTTGGACAGAAATGCGCGATGACCGCGAATTAATGAAGCTAGAGGGTGCAGAGGCAATTAGCCAATTAGACGAATTGGCCGATCTTGTCAAGCAATCTATGCAAAGTGATACAGGCTCTAAAACTCTTGCCAAGAAGTATTAAGGTTTCAAAGGTCGGTAGCAAATTATAAATTGATTATCGGTAACTGTTAATCGTTAATAGTCAGTTAGTTAACGATCGCTCCTACCCGTTATCTCAATTACCATTAAGTGATTGGCCATAGCTAGCCCATCGCATATTTTTTGTAACTGCCAAAATCTCATGAGCCGGATTTTCAGCCTACTGCTGCGGTCAAAATCACGTGATTGCACGTTACTAAAATGTCAGATGGTGAATCTGGGCAGTAACAGCAATTATACTGTCAGATACGATACACCTAAAGTCCATTGCCAATTAAAATAAAGGGTGCCCAATAGTACGGATGACTAAAGTCATTAACTGCTGCTACGGGTGCGTTGTGACTTATTTCCTTCCAGTTTCCAGTAATTAATGAGACTTGAGCTTGACGTAAAGCTTCAGTTTTACTCAGCTTTTCAGTAGAGAAGATACTATAAAAAGCACTCATGAGTGCTTGCGTACCACCATCATCTACAGACCATAAAGAGGCGATCGCGGCTCTAGCACCGGTTTGTTGCATCTGATAGCCGAAGCCCAAAATTTCTTCACCATTACCTAACTTGCCTCCCAAGCCGGTTTCACAGGCGCTCAACACTACTAAATCTACATTCGGGAGTGACCAAGTGGCGACATTTCTAAAATTAACGCGATCGCCATTCCCGAATAAAATAAATGAATCTTCTGGTTTACCCATCACAAAGGCTGCATGAGTCGCAAAATGGACAATTGTATAATCATCCATTTGGGGTACAGCGACTCTGGGGGTAAAGGCATCGTCTAAAAGCTTTGTAGTTTCAGGAACCGCAGCGGCTAGACTTTCCACCTCCCGCGTTGCAAAGGGTAAACCAGCGAAAGCAACCTGTCGATTCCCAACTTTGATTTCATAATTACCTTTAGTAAAAGCACCTGCTAAAACCCGCAAAGTAGATTGTTTTGGGGTGTTTAAGTTAGTCAGGCTAGCCGATGTAATGTGATTCACATTGAAGCGCTGCACTAGCCATTGTTTGCCATCATATAAAGCAGTTAAAGGAATGTAGCGCAACCGATCGTCTGGAGCATAAATCAGAGTTTGCGTATCTGATAGCTTCAAGTCTTTCTCTATCGGTTTAATTAGCCAGTCATACAATTGGCGTGCAGGTGCTTTGATATTTCGACTGGGATTGATTAAAGCTTGGCGGAAAGCATCAATTGTTTGATGGAGGTTTTCGCGCTTGACAGCAACGGTGCGATGAATTGGTGGGGATTCAGGAGTTACCAATACCAATTCCAAACTATCTTTTAAAATCAGTGGGTAGAGTAGTGCCGATTTTTGCGGTAATCGCGCTAAATTATCTCGAAGTTCGTTGAGACTTTCCAAATCCAAATTTTGCCGCCTAGCTGTACGGCTAATTTGCTCTACCTGTGCTTTCACTGAAGGACTATTGATAAATTCGTTAAATCCATCTAGAAGTTGCTGTTGATTTAAGACTAGTTGCTCGATACGTTGTTTCTGTTCGAGCGATCGCTGTTGGGGAGAAATTTTCCGTAGTGTTGTCAGTTCTTTACCCAGCACAACAGCATTATCCACACTTTGATCCAGCTTTTGTTTAATTGGTTTTTCTGTTGCCGCTATATTAATACCTTTGACAGTACGTTGATTACCCGGCACATTCTGAAGATATTCCTCTAGTTCTTCAACTTTGAGTAAATCCATTGTCCTTTGTGCTTCAGCAACACGTCCCTGTTTCAGCAATCGTTCACCCAAAATGCGATATGTTTGTCTAACAGTTATGTTGTAAGCATCTGGTTGCCGCGCACTCAGTACTGATGGATTCAAGCGAGCTTTCTCACGATTAATCAAGCAATGCTTGTAGAAAAAAATTGCTAACTCTGATTTGTTTTGGATATCGAATAAGTAACCTATATTACTGTAAGTTTTGCCAAGTCGAACCAAATCCCCAAGTTCTTTGTTAATTAATAAGGCTTGCTGATAGGATTGAAGTGCTTCAGAATACTTTTTTTGATTTTGGTAGATTCTGCCGATGTTGTTGAATGTTACTGCTTCCCAAGAGCGCTCTCCAAGTTCTCTGCTGATGGCTAATGCTTTCTGTAATCTCTGCAACGCTTCTTGCAATTGACCTTGGCGAGATTCTTTGATAGCTTCTTCGTTGAGCCTTGCAATTTCTGAAAGTTGATTATTCTTAGGTAAAGCTTGAGCTTTTTCTCCAGATTCGTACCTCAACCTTGCATTTGTATTTACCTGATTGTTGTCTGGATACACCATCCCAAAACCTAGTAAGCTAAGTAGAGATAAAGTAATAACACTCACATGCCGGAGATTAGGCTGCATAACAAAACACTCCCTATGCTCGGAAGGTAAATATTAAATCAAGAAGTCCGGCAACGCAATTAATTTTTATGCTATTCAATAATTTGGAAAATTTATAGGCACTGAGAAATTTGAAGATGTCAGAAGAAAAACCCAGCCGACCAAAACTACCGCCAACCAGCGCCCTTGACAATCCATCCAGTCACGAGTTTGGGAATTGGTTTGAATATCCCGTCAGAGTGCAACCCCACCACACTGACTATGCAGGTGTTGTCTGGCACGGTTCCTACATAGCTTGGATGGAAGAAGCGCGGATTGAATGCTTGCGATCTATAGGGATTGAATTTGCTGATTTAGTCGCTATAGGCTGCGATTTACCAGTTGTAGAATTGTCGGTGCGCTATCATCGTTCAATTCAATTGGGTATGGCAGTGCTGGTAAAAACGCGCATGGCTGAGGTGACAGGTGTCCGCATCAATTGGGATTATGCCCTTGTCTCAACTGATGGACAAGAATTATACGTCACGGCTAAGGTGACATTAGTGGCTTTAGATCGCGACAGAGGCAAGATTATGCGTCAGTTACCGCCGAGTTTTAAGGATGCCTTAGCCAAAATTTCAGCATTAAATAACAATTGATTAAGAAAGGTTGTCATTTCATATTTTATACTTCACCTTTCATTAGCAAAAGTGAAGTATATATTTTTACTTTCCAGTTTGGATCTGCGATAGATTTTGAGCAAACTGCATTACATAATGCCAAATATCTTGGGGAGTAATGCCAAAACTAATATTTAATAAAACAAGGATTGCCGCAAGAGTTAATGCCGTACTCACGGTTGCTTTCAGCAACTTCCATAATATTATGAAGACTATCCAAGCTATAATCAACGTAATAATCATATATATTAATTCCTTAATAATTTCCCTTGTCTGAGAGTGAGCTGATTCAGAAAGGGTAAGCTTTTGTTTTGGTAATAATCACTGGTATAAAAGATGATAAAACCAATTTTTAATATTCACTAAAATGGTTTTTTGTGATAATTAGCCTGGGGATATCTTACCTAAAAATCAGATAATTATTTATATGCTATGCTGATTATTTGCAAAGTTTTTGTAAATTTTTGGAATTTTTATCTGAATATCAATTTATAGATATACATAAAAATTATGGCTGATCCGGAAGCCACCGATTATCTTCAATTGGTTTACTTTTTATAGTTAGGTGAGTATGTCTTTGCTATAAAGTGAAATGATTTCTATATTAATTGGATAAAAGGCTGGGGATTAGAGATTGGGGACTAGGCATCAATTTCTAATCCTCAGTCCAATGTGAACTGAAGGTTTTTATCGCAGAGAAATTATCCGCGAGTGAGTTTCTAACTTTTCAGTCGCTGTTAAAACTTCTTGCCTTGCCCATTTATCTGCTGCCAAAATGTCATCTAAAGAGGGATTAGCACGGTTATCATTTTGATGGCGATCGCACACCAATTCGATACACCGAGGAATATCTAAAAACCGAATTTTTTCATCTAAAAATAAAGCTACAGCTTGCTCATTGGCGGCATTCAACACCGCTGGCATCGAACCACCAGCTTTACCCACAGCATAAGCCAACTGCATACAAGGATACTTTTGGTGATCTGGTTCGCGGAAGGTTAAATTTCCAGCTTTGACTAAATCTAGTCGTTCCCAGTTTGTGTAGATGCGATCGGGCCAAGATAGAGCATACAGCAAAGGTAAGCGCATATCTGGCCAACCGAGTTGGGCTAAAACGGAAGTATCTTGCAGTTCAATCAGTGAGTGAATAATGCTCTGGGGATGAATGACAATTTCGATATTGTCATAATCCAACCCAAACAGGAAGTGAGCCTCAATTACTTCCAGTCCTTTATTCATCAAAGTAGCAGAGTCTATTGTGATTTTCCGTCCCATCGACCAATTAGGATGCTTGAGAGCATCAGCAACGGTTACATCTGCTAACTTTTCCACATCCCAGTCGCGGAAAGCTCCACCAGATGCAGTAAGCAAAATTTTCCGCAAGCCATCCTTGGGAACACCCTGGAGGCATTGAAAGATTGCGGAATGTTCGGAATCGGCAGGGAGTAATTTTACACCATGTTTTTCGACTAGGGGTAAAACCACAGGGGCCCCAGCAATCAGAGTTTCTTTGTTCGCTAAGGCAATATCTTTACCAGCTTCAATTGCTGCGATCGTGGGTAGCAAACCAGCACAACCAACAATACCAGTAACAACGGTTTGAGCATCGCCGTAACGGGCTACTTCTATCACTCCGGCGTCACCTGCCAGTATAATCGGTTGGGGATCGAGGTCAATGATTGCTTCTTTGAGCGCTGGTAATTTATCTTCTGAGCAAATAGCTACTATTTCTGGCCGAAACTGCCGAATTTGAGCAGCCAACATTTCAACATTGCTCCCAGCTGCCAATCCCACAATCCGAAACTGATCTGGGTACTGAGTGACAATATCTAAAGTCTGAGTACCAATAGAACCAGTGGAACCAACGAGAGTAATCGCTTTCACAATTGCTTAAGGATTTACAGACAACTCTCACTATAAATTGCTTGGGACTCTTTAATCACAGCAATCACTATAATCGATACACTAACGCGCCAAAAAAGAGACGTAGGGAAAATGTACCTGTGTCCTCTTGTCTATCCCTACACCAGACCCAATCCATTAATTTAAATCTATAGGACTCGTATTTGATTTATGAAAAAAATCAGTACACCCCGAAAAGGCTTCTTCCTCACTTTCTCTCTACGCAAATAATTTCAAAAATCAAAGCAGACTGGTATATTTACCTTTACTTATTAATTTTTAGTCTGATGAAAAAAAAAGATTTGGCAAAAAATACATTTGAACAAAATTATAGTTTCAAAGTTAATGGGTACTTTTTTGTAATTGCAATGTGGTTTTTGAGCAGACTTGTAATTATAGTTGCAATGCAAGTTGTTGCTCCTTTAATATATACATCACCCGTACAACCATATTGGCACCCTCCATATCCGCTAGACTTTTCTCCCGATTTTATTCCTAAACCCAGTTGGGAACTCTTCTCTCATTGGGATGGTAAGTGGTATCGGAGAATTGCACTTGAAGGTTATAACTATGTTAATGATGGAAATCAGTATTCTGTTGCTTTCTATCCTTTATTTCCGTTACTCATTCGCGGGCTGATGACGTTTGGTTTGCCGTTTGAAGTGGCTGGTACACTGTTAAGCAATCTAACTTTTCTTGGTGCGTTGCTTCTTGTGTACTCTTGGACAAAAGAACGTCATGGTATTGATGTTGCGAAATGGGTAATTGCTGTGATGGCTTGGTGTCCTTTTTCTTTATATGGCACAGTAATTTATACTGAAGGACTATTTCTATTTTTGACTACAGCAGCTTTACGAGCATTTGATAACCGTCAGTATGTATGGGCTGCTTTTTGTGGTGCATTAGCTAGTGCGACACGGCCGACAGGAATTACATTACTACCCACGTTCATTTTCGTAGCATGGATAGAACGGAGATCCCTAAGCGCCTATATAGCGGGTCTCTTTGTAGCAATGGGGATACTTTTATTCTCTGTATATTGCGCTATTACTTTTGGAGATCCCTTAGCATTCATTCATGTACAAAAGGCATGGGCGCAACCGAGTTGGTGGTATATATTTACGGATGCTATATTAGTGGGCAAAGATAGTTTGATTAAAGTTGTTATGGTCTTTGGTGGCGGCTATTTGTTGTGGCACTACCGCACCCAACTTAACAATGTTGCTACAATATACGGTTTTTGCTCTTTGTTAATGCTAATATTCTCTGGAGCTCTAGCGTCTATTAATCGTTATGCTTACGGTATTGTATCGCTCTCGCTTGCATTAGGCTTGTTGTTTTCCAAGCAGCAACGTTGGAAATATATAGTATTTATTTGGTTTATCATATTGCTCTTTGTTTATGCGATCAACTTTACTATTTGGAATTGGGTCGCTTAGGGACTTTCAAATCAAAAAATATCCACAAAACTGACCAAACAACTCTCTCCCCTTCATTTCTCTGTGTTCTCTGCGTTTCTTTGGTTCGTTCATTTGGGTAATTTTTTTATTAGCAATCTCTTATGCGAATTTCACCGAATTTAAGACAGCAATGCCTACGGCGGACTGCGCCTCAGCTCACTGCTTTGAACACGCAAACACTGATAAAAAGAAAAACTGGATAGCCTGTTAGCTCTCAATTGTCAATCTTTCAAAAAAATTAGTGTCTTAGCCGCGTAGAGTATAAATATGCTTATGCAAATTGCACTTGGCACAAAGAATTGGCAATATGGTTGGGTTCAACACCCACTTGGCGGGATTCTAGACCCATGTATCTCTTGTTATTTGCCGCGCTCGTTGAATATTAGGCGCTTTTGTGATACTACTAGCCAAAATAGCTGTAGGATTTGCCCAAGAGATTGGATTGCTTAGAGGGTTTAATCTATTATTGCTAAAAAATTGAATTTAAATTTCCTAATGAATGTATCCAATCAAACGAAGATAGCGATCGCTTCATTATTTCTAGGTGTAGGTGCCATATCTTTTGGCTCTATTTTTATGAAATTGAGCGAAATTGAACTCAGCCCCAGCGCTACTGTATTTAATCGCTTTTGGCTTGCTAGTGTGGTCTTTTTTCTGTGGCATGGATACAAGGCAGTACGGCAGCGATTTTCTGGAGACAAACCTGTAGAACAGCAGCCCTACACCAGCCAGGATATTTTGCTATTGCTAGGTGCTGGTATTCTTTGGGCTGCCACTTTAGTTTTGTTGGCTTGGTCGCTGACTCAAACTAGCGTTGCAATTTCTAGTGTGTTGCATAATCTCGCTCCCATATTTACTAGCTTAGGGGTGTGGCTGTTATTTCGTCAGCGTTTTGAGAACCAATTCCTGATTGGGATGGTTATCGCCCTTGGCGGAGCGATCGCTATTGAATTTGAGGAGTTGCAAATTGCTACAGACGAGGTTCAAGGAAGCTTGGCTGCCATCGTTTCGGCGGTTTTATTGAGTGCATACTTGGTGATAGTAGAAAAATTACGAACCAAATTTTCTCCAGCTACAATTCAATTGTGGATCTGTGCGATCGCGGCTTTAGCGATCCTCCCCATACTTTTGTTTACTCAAGATCAGCTTTTTCCTTCTACAGTCAGTGGGTGGCTTTGGGTAATTTGCTTGGCGCTAATTTGCCAAGTTTTAGGTCATGGGCTTTTGACCTATAGCCTTGCCAAGTTTTCCTCTGTGATTGTCTCCTTGGTGCATCTGTTAGAGCCAGTATTTAGCGGCATTTTCGCTCTGGTAATTTTTTCGGAAACATTAACTTTCTCAAATTGGGTAGGTTTCGCTGTAGTTTTAATGGGCTTATACTTAGCCGTATCTAGCCAAGATGCTGTTAATTTGCCGTTCCAAGAATCAGTCAAAAATATAATTAACACTTTCGTTCAAAGTATGACGATTAAAGTGTCATTCCTAAAGCAACAATTCTCCGAAACACCAGCTTTATTAGGAACTGTCTCATTATTGTTTGCTCTAATTCCCATATCTTTAGCACCATCTCTGACCAAATTGTGTCAACAAGAAATTGGTGCAAATGCTGTAGTATTTCATCGCAGTTGGATTGCGACGGTTGTCTTTGGTTTGTGGAATGGACTTGAGGCTTTCCGCTACCAACAATCTATTGAAGGAGGCAGGAGGCAGGAGGCAGAAAATAGTATTACTCCTACCTTGCTTGATAAACAATCTATAGAACAGAAGCCTTTTACAAGTCAAGAAGTGTGGCTATTGTTGGCAATGGGAACCTCTGCTGGAACCTACCTTCTATTGTGGGCTTGGTCGCTGAGTCAAACTAGTGTTGCCAACGTGGCTTTACTGTCTAATTTGAACTCCTTATTTGTTGCTTTGGCAGGGTATTTATTATTTGGTCGGCGTTTCGACAACAGATTTGTGATTGGTCTGATCGTTGCTTTGGGAGGAGCGATCGCATTTGAACTCAATAAAGTACAATTTGCAACCGATCAAATATTAGGTGATGCATTAGCATTGCTAACTGCGGTTTTCATGGCTACGTGTATGCTGCTGATAGAAAGACTCCGAGCCAAATTTAGTACTGCAACTATCATGCTGTGGCGCTGTGGAGTGACAACAATGTTTCTACTACCAGTGCTACCATTCCTCGAAAATAGACTATTCCCCTATTCCTGGACGGGTTGGTTTTTCATCATTTTTCAAGCTCTTTTCTGTCAAGTGCTGGGTCAGGGACTTTTAGCTTATAGCCTCAGTAGAATATCTTCAGGCGTTGTCGCCGTCACACTTCTTCTAGAACCAGTTCTAGCTTCTATTTTTGCTTGGTTCATTTTTTCAGAACAAGTAGGTTTGTTTGACTGGGCTACTTTTGCCGTAGTTTTAGCGGGTATCTATCTAGCCCAATCGAGTCAATCCATTGTTCAAGTAACAAACGAAGGATCGTAGCAGTGCTGATTTATCCAAAGTTCAATTTTAGAGCATATATCTCTAAAGGATAAATTCATTCAGATGAAAGAAAAAAGTAAAATATCTTACATATTTAAGTTATGGTGAAATCAGTGTAAATCCTTGAGCCGAACCGATAATTTTACTACCAGTTAAATTGATTTGCTGCAAAGCCCCATCGTCTAACAGTAAATAAGATTTATTAGATAACATTTGTTGTAAAGTGGGCACAGGTGCAGGAGTTACCTTGCAATCACAGTAAAAGTCTAAACTGGGACGCCCATAAGCAAAAGAAGTATAAATTTGTGTTCCTGTTGGAACATTTGTCCGAATTAATTCTGCTACTGGTTTAACCGGAAAAGCTTCCTTTAATTCCCAGATCCATGATTGCGAACTCATTAACAGTGCTAAAACTAAGTACATCCCAAAAAATAACACTGGAATAAAGTTGCGATCGCGTTGTTTAATTAGCCATGCTGCAATGCTCATACTGATTGCCAAAACAATGCTCATGACTATTAAAGTAGGCTCTTTCTTTGCAAGAAGAAAGTAAACACAACCTCCTAAACCAGCAATAGCAATAATAGTTATAAATATTCTCAAACTTCGCACCTTAAAATGACCGTACTGCCAAATTTCACTAAGTTTCGCACCAATTGCTAAAGCTAAAAATGGATATACAGGCATAACATACCAAGGCAGCTTAGTTCTCATTAAAGAAATAGTCCCTAAGTAAATAATTGTGCCAATAAGAATTAAGCGACCCCAGGTGGTATGACGTTTTTTCCAAGCTAGATAAAAACCTCCTGGTAAAAATAATAGCCAAGGAAAACTATATTTAATTAACTCAATTAAATAATACCAAGGTGGGCCACTATGGCCTTCAACAGATTGTGTCAGGCGATCAAAAGTTTGTGTTTGAAAGTTCACTTGGAAGAAAGTTTCGCCATAATGTTGCCATTGAACCATAAACCAAGCGATCGCAGGTGCATTTCCTAAAAATATTCCCACTAATAAATAGGGGCTTGTTAACAAAGCAAACTGCCGATCTGCAATCATGAATAGACAAGCGATCGCTCCTAGTGGCAAAACTATCATCCCTTTCGTAAGAGTGATTAACCCTAGACAAAATCCCACGCCTAGAGCATATCGACGATTCTGGCGTGCTTTTAGCAAACAAAACAACAGCAGCAAGAAAAAGGTAATAGTTGTACCATCTAGCATTGCTAGCCTTCCATGACGCAGCACAGGCAACATCGTCAGGTAAACTAAAGCGCTAAACAGAGCTGGTATTTGGTTAAAAAGCAAACATCCCACCAAGTAAAGCAAAGGCACTCCCAAAGCAGTTAACACTGCACCCGGTAGACGCGTTGTCCACTCATTCACACCTGCGATCGAGTAAGTCCAAGCAATTAATAAGTGCATCAGGGGTGGCTTATTATGATAAGGTTGTCCTCCCAAGGTGGGGTAGAGCCAATGCATTGAACCAAATGGGGCGCGCCAAATTTCACGGGCAACCTGTGCCACAGTACCTTCATCCCAATCTCGCAAAGGGGAGTTTCCCAAGAATATCAGCCATAGAAATAGAGATATTACCAGTAGGCTAAATAACCATTCTTTTTCTCGGAATAGTCGCATATCTAAAAATTGCTAAATTTTGTAAGTATCTTGGATGAAGATTTGAGATTTTCTTCTCCTGAAATAGATACTCAGGCTGATAATACTCGGAATCCAATCGTAAATCTGATGGAAGCTGTGAGTAATTAACAATGCTCCAAACTGCCAAAGTTCAATCCTCATTTTGCTGAAACTGGCTTAGTAACCAAGCGCAAACTTCAGACTGACTTATTTCACGACTTCGGCGTAAGGCTTCTTCTAAAATTGCAATTATCAATCCAGGCAATACCTGTGATTCTTGAATACGTTTACTGCCTTGATCTGCGATCACATAAGCAATGATTTGAGCATTTGTCACATCCACTACCCAGTATTCAGCAATACCTAATTCTTCATAGAGCGATCGCTTTGTACCCAAGTCATCCAGCAGAGATGTTTTCGCAATCTCAATCACTAAATCTGGTGCAGGATAGCGATCGAGGTTGACGATTCCTGTACCTGCTGGGATAGTTTGGGCGCGTTCTCTGAGGTAATACGCCACATCGGGCTGACAATCTTGAACACCAGTTTTACGAAAGGTGGTTGTGTCTAAACCTGTGGCTAGAATCCCCTTAATGGTCGCAAATAGAGTTACAGCAAAAATAATTATTACATGGTCTTTACCATGAGCAAAACTAACTGGTGGCATCTCCAGCCTCATGTGTCCTTTGTAGTAATAACTTTTTCCCTTCTCGTTGAGTAAGCTAGCGACTATCTGCTCATACTCCTCCCAAGAAGTGTAAATCCATTTATTTGTGGGTAACTGGGTTTGTAAATCACTCATTTTCTAACCCTCCCGCCAAAAGGAAAACTTTTGTTTCTCGGCAAAGTCAAAATTCGCTTGGGTTTCTTGACCTCCACAATAGTATATGACGTGAATATATGCCGTGTTGAGATAATTCTATTGAATTGGCTGCATACATTCTCAGCTTTTACTGATTAGAACAGCAAAATTGAGTCTCTGAACTTGGAAGTTGAACCTTTTTACTCGACAGTTGAGCCTCTGAACATCGCTTCCATTTGTAATCTTGACTTGGCATTTTTACTGACAAGAGGCTGAGAATATTTTTACTATGTTAACCTCACCCAACCCCTAGTGATGCCTCATCATAAACGAGCTTTTAGGATAAGATGCTTTTGCGATCGCTCTCAAAATCTCAACTTTCAACCTCTGAACTCGGAAGTTCGACCTTTTTACTCGAACTTGAGCCTCTGAACTCGGAAGTTGCACCTTTTTGCTCGACCGTTGAGCCTCTGAACTCGGAAGTTCGACCTTTTTACTCGAATGTTGAGCCTCTGAACTCGGAAGTTGCACCTTTTTGCTCGACCGTTGAGCCTCTGAACTCGGAAGTTCGACCTTTTTACTCGAATGTTGAGCCTCTGAACTCAAAAAATGAAGCTCAGAACTCGAAATGTCGTGCTTTTAACTCCAACATTTAAATTTTGAGCTTCAACGTTGCAACTTTTAAGTGCAAGTACCGAGCTATTTTCTACAACACTGCTTTTTGAGACTTGGATTTTCCAGGCTTACGAGCAAATCGTTGTCCCATTTCCACAACTACTGCATCTAAACCCGCGCCCTGTCCACTTGCTTTAGCGTAGTTATACACCTGCAACGCGGCTGCATAAGCTTCACTACCGACTGCAAAAGATGTATCATCTACCAACTCTTGTAACTGCGTCAACGACAGCAACACCGGATACAACGCTTCAAATAATTGCACATCCTTTCGCATTTCATCCAAGTCAAACGATCGCGGTAAAAACTCTGGGTTCTGCGCCGCCACCTCTAATGCAATGCTTGCAAAGGCGCGGCTCTTATCGCCCATCTTGGGTAAAGTCTGGCGATCGTCGGCACTCAAATCAACCAAAAATGGTAGCTTTTCTTTAATCGTGCTAATCGCTTGCAACACAGCATCTCTGTCTGTTTATGCCAATGTTGCACTAATTGGGGTTGTAGACATAAAAATCACTCTCCAGTAAGTTTATTTTATCTAGAGTGTCCAGATATACAATCAAAATTTTCATTCGCAGAGCAAAGCTGGTCATCGTAATAAAGACTGATTCGGCGTTAACTGGCTCTCAAAACGGCTGTAAACAATTTGGGTTGGATACCAACAAGAAAACCAGTACAAATCTTGCATAACTTTGCAAGAACTACTCTCATCTGCTAACTCAAAGTGAACCAGAGCTAAATTATTCAATCCAACTACCTCTCGTCCCTCCTGAAACCAACGAGATTTCCAAAAGATCAGAGGTTGTAACCATTTCCATTTGGCATTTTCGGCTCGCTTCCAAGGAGCTATCAAGGATAATATATCTGCTGTGTAGGTGGAAGTCTGAACACTGTTTCGAGGTATCCACTCCAGCACACAATGCCAGTCAGGGTTATTCAGTAAGTGACGATTATGGTGTAATTGTTTCTCGGAAATTTCTACCATATTGGGTGGATTAATCCAGCCGATCCAATGTCGTATCTTTTCTGGGAGGAGCCAATCTTTTAATCGTGTATGAATCAGCCGCGTCAACATCTCTTCATTCTTCAATGCACTAGCGGTTAACTGTACCAAGACAGATTGTAATTTGGAATGGGTGCGTGCATAAGATAAGTGAGCAACAGAACTGTAATGAATATCCCCAGATAGAATCACAACTTGTTGACGTTCCTCAAACAAAGTGGTTAGGAATTTCGCCAGTGCTTCAACATTAATGTTCCAGGCATCTCCAACATCTGTTGAAAAAACTTTCTCCTGGTTTAAATGCCAATGATGAATCCAATCAATCACTTGTAATCCAAATACATTTGTGGGGGCAATCACAAATGTAGTTTTAATCTGAGTTTGTTCAACTACTTCTTGTAAAGGTAAAAGTAGTTGTTGCTCAAAGGCTTTTGGACACAACAGCATCGGTGGTGCAATTGGTTTTTGATCGGCTGGATAACCCCGCCATGTACGTGTATCCAACACAATTACTTCATGGCAATCGCTTCTGACTATGTAGTGCCAAGTCAGTGCTTCCGGATGTCGATCCAGAATAAACACCGAACCGTCTCGGACTAAAATAGGTAAGTCTGTGTGGGGATCGTTGGCTGGCATACCTACATAACGAGCGATCGCCTCATTAGCCTTTACATCCGTTCCTTGAGAAGCTGACCAAGCTTGTGCAGCCGCCAACAGCTTTTCACCTGGTTTTCCTTCTGCAAATTGCCCTGGTGTATTGCCCCATCCTTGAAATACTGTATAGGCTAACAATGCATTTTGGACTATTCTTCGCCCCAATGGCCGCCCCAATACTCGCAAACACCAAGCTTGGTTTAAATTCCAGTCATCACTAACATCATGGTCATCAAAGATGCTGTGCATGGGGATATTGGCAAGGGCGCGGCGCACTTTCCAAAGCGTATAGATGAATTGTCGCAAATGCTTAACTGCGCGATTCCAGCCTTTGATAGCATGGCGATCGCGCGTTACTTGCTCTCCTTTGGGAAATGTTGTCGGCCAGCACACTGGCGACCAAGCAAGTAAATAAGTAGCGTAATATTCACCCAGGCTGAAAAGATGACTGTTGACTTTCTCAGCATTATTATGTAATCCGGCGGTCAAGCCAGCTTGATTTGTCGCCACATCAGCCCGCTCTCCAGGGGGTAGCTGCTGGGGAGTGCAGTACACTCCATTCACCGGAAGTTGTTCTTCCCAACCCAAGAGGGCATCACCAAGAGTAGTGGAAACCCACAACGACGGATCTGCTACATCATCTCCGTAAATTTGATCTCCGGTGAGAAATAGCTGATGAGGGCGGCGTTGGGGTTGATTTGCTGACGCCTGAATCATACTATCGAGAATTGGTAGTGCATCAAACCCATGCCCATGAGGTTTACGGCAGGAAGCATGGACAATTTGCAAATCTTGAAGACGGTTTGGCGGTAGAGCAAAGGTTGGTTTTTGATGATCGAAGTAGCTGATGCTGACTGGAGGAGAGGAGTTTGAACATAATGCTTGTTGCATTTGCAGGGTTTGGTCAGCAACAGTAAACTGGAGGTCGTATGCATAGATGTGACCTCCAGTTAGGCGATGTCCAATTGTAGACCGAGCCGTGATGGCAACTACATGAAGATACTTACCCAGAGCAAAGGTAGAGCGTTCTCCCTCCAATAAGCAATTTCCTAGTGTTTCACCATCATTTGTTGTGTCATAAACCTTAAGTTCTACCTGACAAGACTGTTTCAGTGCCATCCATACTGTCACAGACTCTGGCTCAGTATGTTTGAGGATTGGCCCCCCTAAAATCAGTGGTAGTTCTTGTAAAAACTCGTCCCCAACTTGATACTTCATTGCAAACAGTTGACATGATGGTGTTTTAGATGTGTTACTTTGCTCCTAAATTGGTAGCCCCAACTCATCTAATCACCAATCATGCATCAATTCTTATCTGTTTAACATCAGTTTATAGCGCAAATAGATTGCAGCCTAAAAACTTAGGGACGAGCGAGACGCGCATCCCATAAAAGTGATTATTTTAGTTATTAATTCCGGGCGATACCTTCTTCACGTGCGGCACGTTGCACAGCAGCAGCAACAGCAGTGACAACGCGCTCATCAAAGACGGAAGGAATAATATGTTCCCGATTTAAATCTGAAGGCTTAACTAAAGAAGCGATCGCACTTGCGGCTTCTAGGTACATTTTGATCGTAATTGTCTGTGCCCGACAATCTAAAGCACCACGGAATACCCCAGGAAAAGCGAGGACGTTATTGATTTGATTTGGGTAATCACTGCGACCGGTCGCGATGACAGCAACATCTTTACTGACTAATTCTGGCTGAATCTCTGGAATCGGATTTGCCATTGCAAAGATAATTGGATCTTTGGCCATCGATTGCACCATTTCTGGTGTCAAAACTCCTGGTGCGCTGACACCAATAAACACATCTGCCCCTTGCATTGCACCCGCTAATGTACCCTGACCTTTCACAGCAAATTCGAGTTTTTCTTCTGTCAAATCGGTGCGATTGGTAGAGATAATCCCTTTAGAGTCGCACATCCAGATTTGTTCTGCCCCAGCTTTACGGAGTAACCGAGCGATCGCCACTCCCGCCGCCCCAGCACCGTTAATCACGATCTTGATTTCTGCTAAGGATTTATGTACCAGTTTTAGGGAATTAAACAACGCTGCCAAGGTGACAATTGCTGTACCGTGCTGATCATCGTGAAAAACGGGGATATCTAACTCTCGGCGTAATCTTTTTTCAATTTCAAAGCAGCGAGGTGCAGCAATATCCTCTAAATTCACGCCCCCAAACACCGGAGCGATATTCTTAACTGCTTGGATAATTTCTTCTGTATCTTGGGTGGCGAGACAGATAGGAAAAGCATCCAGCCCCGCAAATTCCTTGAATAGCATGGCTTTGCCTTCCATGACTGGTAGGGCGGCGGCTGGCCCGAGATTTCCTAAACCCAAAACAGCACTACCATCGGTAACAATAGCAACAGTGTTTTGTTTGATGGTTAAGTTGTAAACTTCCTCTGGGTCTTGAGCGATCGCAGTACAAATTCGACCGACTCCGGGCGTGTAAGCCATTGCTAAATCAGACACACTCTTCAGGGGAATTCTGCTAGCAATGCTGATTTTGCCACCGCGATGCAAATTAAAGGTGCGATCGTAGACACTAAGTAATTTGATATCTGGCAACACCTTGATTGCTTGTACAATCGTTTCAGCGTGTTCAGTACTGGCAGCATCCACAGTAATATCGCGGGTGGACTCTTTGCGGGTTTGCTCAATTAAATCAATTTGACCAAGATTACCGCCAGTAGTTGCGATCGCCTGAGTTACCGATGCCAACATTCCTACACGATTTGGAATCTGCAAGCGCAGTGTCAAACTAAAACTAGAATTAGGAGTTAGGTTTGCCATGTTGATTTTGGATTTTAAGTTTTAGATTTTATATTGAATTGAGACAAAAATTAAAATCTGAGATTTGTAGTCTGTGGAAACACAATAGACTTCTTGCAAAAGTCGGGGTAAAGGGGAAGGGGAAAAGGGTAAAGAAACTCAAAATCCTTTCCCTTTAACCTTTTTCCTTTTCCCTAAGAGTGCAAAAATATATTTTTGCAAGAGGTCTAATGTATGTATCCAGGGATAACCTTCAGTAGTTAGTTTACTCACTGCTTACAGTTTTGATAATTATTTTTATTTATACCAATGCATTTACTAATATAAATGAGCAACAATTTAGTAATTGTACCCAAATACACCAGATATTTTTTTATATTTTATCTATGTAAATATTTGTATAACTATAGCTTTATGCATGAAAAAAGCGCCCTCTAGACAGAGAGCGCAGTGAATTTTAAATTACAATTAACCGTGAATTACAGGTACAATCGTTGCCAGAGGTACTGCCTCACCCGCCGCCAAATCCAGTGGGAAGTTGTGAGCATTGCGTTCGTGCATCACTTCTATACCCAAATTGGCCCGGTTCAGTACATCAGCCCATGTATTAACTACATGACCTTTGGAGTCAAGAATTGATTGGTTAAAGTTGAACCCGTTAAGGTTAAACGCCATCGTACTGATGCCCAATGCCGTCAACCAGATACCAACTACAGGCCAAGCTGCTAAGAAAAAGTGCAAGGAACGCGAGTTGTTAAAGCTGGCATATTGCCAGATTAACCGCCCAAAGTAACCATGAGCCGCTACAATGCTATAGGTTTCTTGTTCTTGCCCAAACCTGTAACCATAGTTTATAGATTCAGCTTCTGTTGTCTCTCTGACTAGAGAGGAAGACACTAAAGAACCGTGCATTGCTGCGAAAAAAGCACCGCCGAACACCGCAGCTACACCGAATTCATGGAATGGGTGCATAAGAATGTTATGCTCGGCTTGGAATACCAACATGAAGTTAAATGTGCCGCTAATCCCCAGAGGCATCCCGTCAGAAAAGCTACCTTGACCAATCGGATAAATTAAAAAAACCGAAGTTGCAGCAGCTACAGGAGCAGAGTAAGCTACGCAAATCCAAGGACGCATTCCTAGACGATAGCTTAACTCCCATTGCCGACCAAGCCAGCAGAAAATACCAATCAGAAAGTGCAGGACAATGAGCTGATAAGGGCCACCGTTGTAGAGCCATTCATCCATTGAAGCAGCTTCCCAAATGGGGTAAAAGTGCAAACCAATCGCGTTAGATGTAGGTACAACAGCACCAGTGATGACGTTATTGCCGTATAATAAAGAACCAGAAACTGGCTCCCTAATTCCGTCAATATCAACGGGTGGTGCAGCAATAAAGGCAATAATGAAACAAATGGTAGCGGTCAATAGGGTAGGAATCATTAAAACCCCGAACCAGCCGATATAAAGCCGATTGTCGGTGCTAGTAATCCATTGACAGAAACGATCCCACAGGCTGCCGCTTTCGCTTCTTCCTAAAGTTGTGGACATAACTGTGTTGTTTATAAGCTGACAACAAACTTTCCCAATTCTCAGAAATTGAGACTTATAGTGTTTTCAAGGACTTTCGCCAAATACTTTCTCCCTAATAGCCGGGACTCTCTGGAATTTACCTCGCACCAAAAATGCTGTTAACTAACTTCCCCAGGGAGACTGTGTAAAAAAGGGAAAACTTTCCCGGCTCCTAATATCACGTTTTACATTAATAATTTGTATTTTTCAAGACATTATTTTTAAGTTTTGCTAAGTTAAATCCTGAACAAACTCTAGCGTGTTCTTTTGAATTTAAACCTTGTTGCAGTACTGCTAAAACTGTCGTCATATCACCTGTAATTAGTAGACTTATTGCAAAAGTCGGGGTAGAGGGGAAGGTGGGGCCCCCTCTGGGGATAAGGGGCAGGGGAAAAGGGTAAAGAAACTCAAAATCCTTTCCCTTTACCTTTTTCCTTTTCCCTAAGAGTGCAAAAATATATTTTTGCAAGATATCTAGTGAGGTGGCAGCTAACCACAAACCTGGAAATACTCTACTTTTAATCACCCTATCTGCATCTGGTGCGATAGCTTGAATCTAACAAAAAAAGCGCCCTCCATTTGTGGAGGGCGCTTTTTATCTAACTAATACTGAAGTATTAACCGTTGATAGCAGGAGCAGTCATTGCTACAGGTGTAATTTCACCAGCAGCCAAATCTAGAGGGAAGTTGTGAGCGTTACGCTCGTGCATTACTTCCATACCCAAGTTAGCGCGGTTGATTACGTCTGCCCAGGTGCTGATAACGCGACCTTGGGAGTCAATGATTGATTGGTTGAAATTGAAACCGTTCAAGTTGAATGCCATCGTGCTGATACCCAAAGCGGTGAACCAGATACCGACGACAGGCCAAGCTGCTAGGAAGAAGTGCAGTGAACGGCTGTTGTTGAAAGAAGCGTATTGGAAGATTAAACGACCGAAGTAGCCGTGGGCTGCAACGATATTGTAGGTTTCTTCTTCTTGACCGAACTTGTAACCGTAGTTTTGTGATTCGGTTTCGGTGGTTTCACGCACCAAGGAAGAAGTTACCAATGAACCGTGCATTGCAGAGAACAATGAACCGCCAAATACACCAGCCACACCTAACATGTGGAAGGGGTGCATCAAGATGTTGTGTTCTGCTTGGAACACAATCATGAAGTTGAAGGTTCCAGAGATACCCAAAGGCATACCATCAGAGAAAGAACCTTGACCAATTGGGTAGATCAAGAATACTGCGGTAGCGGAAGCCAAAGGCGCGCTGTAAGCTACGCAGATCCAAGGACGCATACCTAAGCGGTAAGAAAGTTCCCACTGACGACCAAGGTAGGCAGCGCAACCGAGCAAGAAGTGTAAAATTACTAACTGGTAAGGACCGCCATTGTACAACCACTCATCTAAGGAAGCTGCTTCCCAAATTGGGTAGAAGTGCAAGCCGATGGCGTTTGAAGAAGGAACAACTGCACCAGAGATGATGTTGTTTCCGTAGATCAAAGAACCTGCAACTGGTTCGCGGATGCCGTCGATGTCCACAGGAGGAGCAGCGATGAAAGCAATTACGAAGCAGGTTGTAGCAGCTAGTAGGGTTGGGATCATAAGTACACCAAACCAACCGATGTATATGCGGTTGTCGGTGCTGGTGATCCACTCGCAAAAGCGATCCCATACATTAGCGTCGGAGCGCCGTTGTAAGGTTGTGGTCATTGTTTTATAAGTGCTATGGATTGTTAAATATGGAACAAGCGGAGTTTATTTCGCCTGCTGAAATACAGTCTACATGAATTTACTTTGATGCAATCTGTGACTTAATATTCTGTAATATAATTATTTAACAAGCTCATCGAACTGTAAAGTTTTCCTACTATAAATAAAGCCATACAAGGTAGTGAATTAAAGCTTTTTAAGCCACTTCAACAACAAACTAGCTATCACTTTTAAGGATGCGATTGCCTAGTTTTGTCCCTTTACACTTCTTTACAATTTACCATTTAGAAACATTTGAAGTTTTGCTGATTTGTAACAAGATAATAAGTTCTATATTGTCTGATAGTCCAGTTAAAAATCAAAGTAGATGTAGGGCAAACTGCCTTCCGGAGCTAATAACCAAACAGCATAGAAACATAGAGGAACGAATACAAGCTTAAGAGGCCAGTTAAACTGTAACTTCAGGATTCGGTTGAAGGCGTAGACTACAGCCATAAGGGCAGCTAAAGCTACAAGTACCCAAGTGAGTTGGGATTGGCTCATATTTAAGGCTTCCACATAGACCTTTTCAGCAAACTGGGCGTCAGCCGGATAACCCCAAAGATGCCGAATTACCAAAGAAGAGTCTTGGAGATTAGGTAGACGGAACCAAATCCAAGAGGTAAAAACCATCAATTGAGTTAAGAACCAAGCGACAAAGATACCCAGAGGATTTTGCCAGAATTGTTCTAGATTTTCAGAGCGATCGCTTATAGAATCTGTAAGTCGATGAGCCACCAAGGCCAATCCGTGGAATATGCCCCAAACGACATAACCCAAAGCGGCACCGTGCCAGATACCAGCAATTAGCATCACAATAAATAAATTCCAGCAGGTACGGACTAAACCCCGCCGGGAACCACCCAAAGGAAAGTAAACATAGTTACGTAGCCAATCTCCCAGAGTCATGTGCCAGCGCCGCCAAAATTCTGAAATATTGGTGCTGAAATAAGGAAAGTCGAAATTTTCAGGTAGAACCAAGCCAAAAAGCATAGCACTACCACGGGCAATGTCTACGTAACCGTTGAAATCTAGATATAACTGCAAGCCGTATGCGAATGTAGCTAACCACAAATCGGTACTACCCGCCCGTTGCAAATTACCGAAACATAAATCGACAAAAATTCCCAAGTGGTCTGCAAAAATACCTTTTTTGACTGCACCCCTAGCAATCAACCACAGCGCTTCAGTTACTCTATTAGTATCGGGTAATTCTAGTGTATTAAATTGATTTGCTAAGTTGTGATAGCGCGTAATCGGCCCTGAAATCAGTTTGGCGAAGAATAATTTGTATGTAGCAAATTTGAGAAAATTATCAGTAGCAGGGGCACCACGATAGACATCTATTAAATAAGCAATACATTCAAAGGTGAAGAATGAAATTCCTAAGGGTGCAATTAATTTAAAAGAGTTATCTGGTGAGTTTGTTTGGACATGAAAAACAAACTTGAATAAAGGAGTAAAATACTTAAAAGCTAATAAAAGTAAAACATTTAGACTTATACCCAGCCACAAAACTTTTAGACGCCGACGATTCCAATCAACTTGAGCAAATTGCCACTCTTCATTAGAAATTTGCCAGTCAAGAGAATGTTTTCCTGGTGATGTATTGTTCCCAATTTCTAGCCCTACACGGAAATTAATAAACGTCAATGCTAATAGTAATGGTATGTATTGGATATGCAAAGATGCATAGAAAACCAAACTGGCAATTAGCAGCGTCCACAATCGCAATTTATGTTGTGCTAAAGACCAGTAAATTCCTAACACACTCAACAGGAACAGCCCATAGAAAATTGATATAAAGTTCATTTTTTAGTCATTAGTCATTTGTCATTGGGCATTGGACATTGGGCATTAATCAATAATTCTTCCTCTGCCTCCCCTGCTCCCTCATCCCCATCCCCCACTTCCTACTTCACTGGCCAAGGAATCATCGGATCGTTAGCTAGCTTTTTCGATACTTCGTATGCACCAAAGCGGTTGAGGTGACTAGGATCAGAAAAGAAGTCATTTACTTTTAGCCACTGTTGGCTCAAATCACGATAAATAAAGTTGGGATTAGTGGCCAAATGCAACATATATTGCTGAAATTGTTGCTCATATTGTTTACGCACTGGATCTAAATAATCTCCCGTCAGAGGCATGTTGACAAACACTAAGGAGATTTTCTGAGACTGGGTAAACTGAAGCACTTCTTGAAACGCAGCATCTTGCTGTCCTTCTACTTGAAAAGATTTATAGTCGTTGTCATAATTTCCGGGAACTCTAGAATGTTTTTGATAGTATCTCGCGGGATTAAACCGAATAGACAAGGGTAGAAAGCCATCAAAGTCAACTGCTTGCTGAGAAATACTTTCATCTGAAGTACCGTCTGTCAATTGTTTTTGTGATGCAACTGTCTGATTATTACCAAATATGAGCAGTTGTTTTTGCAGTAAACTTTTAATTTGGTCGCGGTTTTGATAGCTACCAGAAACAGATGCTATAGCCTGATTTAATGACTGATTGACAGCTTCATAAGTACTAATCTCCTGTTTTTCTTCCTTTGTTTTTTCTTCTCCCGAATTTATTGTATTTTCTAAATCATTGCTACTTGCCGTTGTTGGTGTTTTTTGGAATGCTTGTTTATAACCAGCTGATGCAGCCAGCGATTTAAAGGTAATATCCTCGCGCCCACCGTTGAAAGCACGCGCACCATCTGCCCAAATAATTATTTTGGGTAGTTCTGATGGTTCTAGTACGTGACGAATCACAAATTCTACAACTTGTGCTGTAGCACCGTTGATCCCAAAGTTAAACACGTCAAGATTTGGATAGCCTTGAGTTGCTAAAGCTTTAGAAAGCGCTGCGGGATCTACTCCTCTGAGGGCGCGGGAGGAGCCAATAATCAAGACATCTGGGGGACTACCAGTTCTAGCTAAACGCTGTTTATACAGTGCTAATTGCTCGTCTAACTGCCTGACATTAAAACTTGGCATTTGCGATCGCGCTGCTAAAAGAATAGCTGTTGCGGTTGCTTTTTCCTTCAATGGTGCGGCTGCCAAATTATTTTTTGGGGTATCATCACTTTGGGTAAATTCCGAAGCGTTAAATACAGAACTCTGATTTGGAGGAGATTTTTTCTTGGAAGTGCTACTAAAAAATGTCGTTTTCTCAGTCTGATTTTTCCCAGATGTCAAAGATACCTTTTGCTCGGAAGATGAAGATGGGAGGGTGGCACTAGCCACTTTTGGCGAACTGGGCGTATTAAGTGCAATAATTCGACCCAATACCCAATCCGTTTGGAGGGTGAGTAATAATCCCAGCGTTCCCCAAACCAAAGCAATTTTAATTCCTTGAACATCATGGTTACGTTCCGCTGACTCGTTGCTTTCGGTAAATAGCTGGCTTTTCAACAGGAATTTTCTCGCAGTTGAACTCGCCGTTGCTATCCAATCTCGCGCTACTTCTGTTACAAAATTTTGAACTTCTTCTGTCGTTAAGTCTGGGCGCAAAATTGGCTCACTAGTCTCAGATGTTACTAAATCGTTGATGTATATAGAAGTAGCAGCAAATTCTGGGGTTGCTTCTGGCACTAAACGTTGGCGATGTTCAAGATCGACGCCATAATGCCAAAAAGGTTCTTTATTCCCAGCCCGGCGACCGTAGATACGTACTCCTATAATACCGGAAATTTTTAACTGACGGATAAACTGCGTAATTTTACTTGCTACTTGTTGCCGCTGTGGACAAACAGGTGCATCACACATAATGTGCAATAAACCATTTTTGTTCAGTAGAAGTACGCGAATTCCACCTGTCAATAATCGCCAATCCAAATCAGGATTGAGTAAGCGCTCTATTAAAAATACGATCGCTGGTTCATCACCAGTATTTGCCAAATCAAGTGGTGATATGGCAAAGGCAGGATGGGTTGCTGCGGGTAAAGCCAGCCAATCAATCCAAGTGGGTTCCTTGTCGCCTGCTTTTTGTCCGTATATGGTGGCGGCGAGAATGCCTTGAGGAGCGATCGCTTCTAGCTGCGGTAAAATTGCCTCTAAGCACACTACCTTGTCTGGGATCGGGGCTGTTCCTAAAGGATCGAAAGCTGGGATACAAAATATATGTAGCGTTGATTCTTTCAGAGAAACTTGCACACCAACTTTTAATCCTGATAGTACTTCAGCTAATAATCGAGCGATCGCTTGGACATCCCCCCAACGCGCCCACTCCTTCAGCATCACCTCTGGTGGTGTCAAATCCACTCGCAGCAGCCAATCAGGAGCAGTTTCGCCCCTCACCTGAGAAACAATTACGGCATCTTGGTAGCCGGAAAGCTTGAGATAACGCAACTTTTGTGCTATCGGTTCAGCAAGCAACGATGCATCAGGGCTATAGCTTGAATGGCAAAATATCCACAGGCGATTTTCTTCTGACTGAGAATTCTTTGGCTTATACAGCTTAATCTTTACCTGTACTGATACACCTAGCGTACTCAGAGTTTCGCTCAGATATCGAGCGATCGCTTCTGGATTGCCTTGGCGTGCCAAACTTTCGTTAGAGACAATTAGCGCCCCACCCGATTGTTTTGATTTTTCCGAGTCTGCAAGCAGCGCTTGTTGCACTTGATCGAGATGCTTATCTATTTGATTCAAGTGAACTCGATGGCACCATGAGGGACGCTGTTCCCCTTTTCTGCGGCCATAGACAAATACTTGATATATTGAGGTTTGTTCGCTGCTTGTGAGAATATCTAAGTTTGTTTGCTGTAGTGCTTGCAGCAAATCAGACAAAGTGCGCCAACGCTGCGGACATTCTGTACCTTCACAAAGAATATGAAGGTCATTTCCCCGCAACCGGACTTTCACTCCGAAAGTGTTGATCCCTGTTGCTTGGCTCACCCATTGCACTAAGGATTGCTGGCGATCTGGTACTACTGTTTTCATGCTCAGTTAACTTTACAGGAAGCGAGGGTTGGGGGATAGTGCCTGCACTTGTAAACTAGAACCATAGGTCTATCACACTCTGACGGTTTTTTTTAACAATTTTGTTACCTTCGTAGCTCACAAAATCGGACAAGATAGTCTTGTATAGGTTGCAAGTCTGACTAATGTTGAGTTTTGCGTTTATTTTACTAATAGGGAGTCAACAATCAGAAGTTAGGAGTTAGGAGAGACGCCATTAATCACATCTGTACAGGAGCCAGGAGTCAGAATAATTCTATATGACTGACTGATGACTTGTCCTTTAAAGCCGGACTTGTATCCCACTGCGCTAATGCCTCTGATGGGCGAAACAAACAATAAGCTTATCTCATTTCAACTCCATCCCTTGATCGTTGGAGTCATCCTAACTCCTAACTCCTAACTCTTGTACAGACGCGGTTAATCGCGTCTCTCCTCACAGACGCGATTAACCGCGTCTCTACTCTTAATTCCCATAACCAAAAATTAGCAATGCCTCCTACCAACCAACAGTCTTCACCTAAACCCGCATCCAATCTGGATTTATTTCCCATTCCTCAATCGTTCCTTTTACAAATAGGTACAGCGTCTATATTACTGCTGCTAATTACTGGAAAAGCTACAGTAAGAGCACTAGAAGCCGTAGGAGAAGCCAGTGAAGAATTATTTCGAGGCGATCGCCTACCCAATTTAGACTTCCCATTAGACTTCCCAGATGAACACGAAATCAATCAAGATGAGAAGATATACACCAAATAATTATTTGCTCAGGAACAACCCGGTGAGCATTAAGTGCAAAACCTAGAACCGTAAACAGTAATTAGCTTTACAAGAATAGAGAATATGGGTTCCCTTTTATACTCTTCGTCTCAAACTGCTGATATATACCCGGTGTCAGAATTATTTTTGCGCCATCGTCTCCAGGTAGTGGAAGAATTGTGGGAGTCAGTTCTCCGGCAAGAATGTGGTCAAAATATGGTGGAGTTGTTGCGTCAGTTGCGCGATTTATGTTCACCAGAAGGACAAGCAACAAATGACCAAGCATCCTCAGCCGTCAAATTAATTGAACAACTAAATATCAACGAAGCAATTCGTGCGGCTCGTGCTTTTGCTCTATATTTTCAGCTGATTAACATCATAGAGCAGGAATACGAACAACGGCAGCAATTGAGCCGCTATGAAGCAGATACAGAGGAAATAGAGCCGGAAATACCATCCAATGTTAACTATTCGTCTAATCAAAGAGAAGATGACGCGCCTGTTAGCAAAGGAATAGCAGCAGACTTCCTCAAAAAGAATTATCTCGAAAAAGCGCAAGTCAAACCAAAAGGTACTTTTGCTGCCTTGTTTCCCTATTTATTCAAACTAAATGTCCCACCCCAGCAAATTCAACGTCTAATTGCACATCTGGATGTGCGGTTAGTTTTTACAGCGCATCCAACAGAAATTGTTCGTCATACCATCCGCGATAAGCAGCGACAGGTGGTACAACTTTTGCAAAAACTGGATACTTTGGAAAATCACTCTGGTAGCACACCAGGAGCATATCCTTGGGAAGCAATAGATGTCCGCGAACAATTGCTCGAAGAGATTCGCCTGTGGTGGCGTACAGACGAACTTCACCAGTTCAAACCCACAGTGCTAGATGAAGTAGATTATGCCCTGCACTACTTCCAAGAAGTTTTATTTGATGGCATTCCGCAACTGTATAAACGTTTCAAACATACTCTATCTAATACCTTTCCTTGGCTAGAACCACCGAGTAAAAACTTTTGCTCTTTTGGCTCCTGGGTAGGCTCAGACAGAGATGGAAACCCATCAGTCACACCTGAAACTACCTGGAAAACGGCTTGCTATCAGCGCAAAATGGTGCTGGAGAGATATATTCAGTCAGTGAGAAATCTGATTGAATTATTGAGTGTGTCGATGCACTGGAGTGATGTTTTACCAGACTTACTGGAATCTCTAGAATTAGATCAATCCCAGTTGAGCGAAGTCTACGACGCACTGGCGCTACGTTATCGACAAGAACCGTATCGGCTCAAACTAGCTTATGTACTGAAACGGCTGGAAAATACTCGCGATCGCAATCTCGCTTTGTACAATCGGGAAACGCCAACAAATCAAGATAGCCCTCTGTATCGTTCGGGAGCCGATTTTTTAGCAGAGCTGCGAATGATTCAGCGGAACTTGACAGAAACAGGTTTAAGTTGTCGAAATTTAGAAAATCTCATCTGTCAGGTAGAAATTTTTGGCTTTAACTTGACACAGTTAGATATCCGCCAAGAATCATCTCGCCACGCCGATGCGCTAAATGAGATCCTCGAATACCTGCAAATATTACCTCAACCTTACAACGAACTATCCGAGGAGCAAAGAGTTGCTTGGCTCACAGGAGAACTGCAAACCCGCAGGCCATTAATTCCGGCAGAATTACCATTTTCGGGAAAAACCAATGATGTAATTGAAACCTTTCGCGTCGTGCGATCGCTGCAACAAGAATTTGGTCTCAACATCTGCCAAACTTACATTATCAGTATGTGTCGCGACGTGAGCGACGTGCTGGAAGTACTACTGTTAGCCAAAGAAGCCAGACTTTTTGACCCCGCCATTGCCGTCGGAACTATTCAAGTAGTCCCCCTATTTGAGACAGTAGAAGATTTACAACGCTCCAGAAGCGTCATGCACAACCTGTTTGAACTGCCGTTATATCGCGCTTTATTAGCTGGCGGTTACGAACAGACAAAACCAGAAGATGCAGATGAAAATTTATCCCCCCCTGCTCCTCTGCTCCCCTGCTCCCCTGCTTCCTCCCCCCTCTCCACGAACTTGCAAGAAGTAATGCTGGGGTACTCTGACAGCAACAAAGATTCTGGTTTTTTAAGCAGCAACTGGGAAATTCATAAAGCCCAAAAATCATTGCAAAAAATCGCAGAAAACTACGATCTGAATTTGCGGATTTTCCACGGACGCGGCGGTTCTGTGGGACGCGGTGGCGGCCCCGCTTACGAGGCTATTTTGGCTCAACCTGGTCATAGTATCAATGGGCGAATCAAGATTACCGAACAAGGAGAAGTTTTAGCTTCCAAATATTCCTTGGTGGACTTGGCTTTGTACCACATGGAAACCATCACCACTGCTGTGATTCAAGCCAGCCTCCTGCAAACTGGGTTTGATGATATTGAACCCTGGAATGAGATTATGGAAGAATTAGCAGTGCGATCGCGTCAACATTATCGTGCTTTAATCTACGAACAGCCTGATTTTGTTGATTTCTTCCACGAAGTAACTCCCATTGAAGAAATTAGCCAACTGCAAATTAGTTCCCGTCCCGCACGTCGTCCATCTGGTAAGAAAGATTTAAGCAGTTTGCGAGCTATTCCTTGGGTATTTAGCTGGACGCAAACTCGCTTTTTACTTCCTTCTTGGTATGGCGTTGGCACAGCGTTACAAGAATTCTTGAACGCAGAACCAGAAGAACACTTGAAATTACTGCGCTACTTTTATGTTAAGTGGCCCTTTTTCAAGATGGTGATTTCTAAGGCCGAGATGACTTTGGCAAAAGTAGACATGCAAATGGCACACCACTACGTCCAAGAACTGTCAAAACCAGAAGATCAAGTTCGCTTTGCCAAGGTGTTTGACCAAATTGCTAGCGAGTTCTATCTGACAAGGGATTTGGTGTTAAAAATTACCGATCACAATCGACTATTAGATGGCGATCCTGTATTGCAACGATCTGTGCAGTTACGCAATGGGACAATTGTCCCCTTGGGATTTATCCAAGTTTCACTACTCAAGCGTCTACGGCAGTCCCAAAATACTACTGCTACTTCTGGAGTAATTCACTCTCGTTACAGCAAAGGTGAGTTACTACGAGGAGCATTGTTAACTATTAATGGTATTGCTGCTGGGATGAGAAATACAGGTTGATTGGGAATGGGGAATTGGGCATAGGGCATAGGGCATAATGACCAATGACCAATAACCAATGACTAATGACAAAAAACAGAATTTTAATTTGCACTTTGTTGGCACTGTCATCAGGTTTTTTTGGCGCTTACACTAGTGGGCAAATCACCATGATGCTGCATAGCCAAAAGTGCCAAAGCCAACCTTGGGGTTTAAAGGAGATGTGCAATGCTTGGATGACGCCAGGAGCAATATGGCAAGGTAGCACAACAGGACTTTGGACAGGTACTATCGTAGGGGCTTTTATTGGTGGCGTGATGACGCGACAAGCTCGTGATTAGCCGTAGGGGCGCAAGGCCTTGCGCCCCCATAACACATGTGGTTCAAATACTGAAAACTTCTGTAAACGTGAGTTCGGGCAACTTTGGTGTCAGTAAGGCTGGTAAAATCTAGCCATAGCGAAGAAGAGAAAATCATTATGCCTACCGAAACTAACCCAGGGAATCAAACTACTACAGGAGCTGATGCGATTGACGAAGCGATCGCACAAGGAATTGATTTTGATGGTTCTCCCATTCCACCTGCCAAGCTAGAACTTTATGGTAAAGTTATGGCGCTAGAAGGCAATAGACAGCGCAGTGGTGTATCTAATACGATGCGATCGCGCATTGTGCGAATTGGCGCAAAACACATTCCCCAAGCAGAACTCGACCAATTACTCGTAGATGCTGGTTTCGCGCCTCTAAAAGAGAAAGAAATTGCCTTTTTCTATAGTGGTAAATAAATAAAGTTAGGAGTTATATGATGTCCGGTAAATTGCCCATAATTAAACCGCCAGTTTTGGCCACCAGTGAAAATTGGTTAAGCCGTGTACAAAATCAGGCTGGTCAATAATTTGACGACAACGTTGAATTAATATCTGCTCAACCTCGTCAAGACTTTCAAAACTGCGATTAGCAATTGGTTCATTTGTAAGTGTCCACAAACGTTCTGCTGGTTGTAATTCTGGTGAGTGGGAAGGTAAAAACGATAAATGGATGCCATCTGGTAGTTTTACCTTGTCACTCGTATGCCATCCAGCTCGATCTAAAACCAAAACAACTTGCTTAGTTTTACCAATACCAAAGTGACGCGCAAAATCATCAAGGACTCGGTTAAATAATTCAATGTTGACGTAAGGTAGAATCCACCAATATGTCTGTCCAGATTTAGGGTGAACAAAAGCATACAACCATAACCATTTAAATCGCCAGTTGACGTTTGCAATTGGTACTGCAAACTCATCAACCCAAATACGGCGAATGACTGGTTTGAGTCCAACACGGTGTTCATCCATTGCCCACACCTCCACGTCGCAGTCTGGTTGTATTTGCTTGATTTGTTCGACTTGGGTCGCTAAATTTTTTTTTCCATTCCTCTTGCTCAGTAGGACTTGAATCTGTGTGTTCAGGACGTGGGACTCGCAATCGATAGCGCATCTGTTTGAGATATTCCCATCCTCTTTGACGACTAACACGACGACCAATGAATTGGGCAATCCAGTCTGCGACTTTACGACCGTTCCACAGTCCTCCTTCCGCTGGTGGTTCCTGTAATGCTTGCCATAGATAAGCTTGCTCGACATCATTAAGCAATGGTTCTATCCCACCTTGATTTTGTTCCCGGTGATCTCCCAATGTCACAGGCCCAATCCGGTTATACCCCCAAACCAATTCGTAAATCCAGCTACGACTGTACCCTGTTACTGCGGCAACTTCTTGTGTCCGCAACCCTTTGGCTAGCAACCAAATAAGTTGATAATGTGTTCGCTCAACAGGTTCTTTTGCTTGGCGATATCGGATCTCCAACTCATCAAGACTAAGATGCTGCTCGATTTTGATTTGCTTCGGCATTGCGATCGCCCTTTAAATGCACCCTTCTCTTTTATTATGGTTGATTGCCCGGACATCATATTAGGAGTTCGTTGAGATAAGCTACTTTCGCAATGGCTGACGACAAACTCTGACACTCCTGACCACAGTGTAATGCTGCTAAATCCTTACTGCCACACGTTTGGGCTTAACACATCAATTCAATTCTTTATTTCACACATCTTAAATCTAAACATAGAAGTTCCTTAGCTGTTATTTTGGATTTCCTCTAACTTGGCACGCACTGCCTGGATATCTTGCCACATTAACCATTTCGGCGCACCTCTTTCCTTAGAAGGATTACGCAGCAAGTAGGAAGGATGAAAAATTGGCATACATAAGCGCCCTTCCCACTCCAGCCACTGTCCGCGAATTTTCGTAATTCCTCGCTTATCGCCAGTGATACCTTTGACAGCAGTTGCACCCGTTAACAGAATTATTTTGGGGTCGACTAAGCGAATTTGTTCTAGTAGGTATGGTAGACAAGCCGCCACCTCTACAGGAGTGGGAACTCTATTATCTGGTGGGCGGCATTTATTGATATTGGCAATATATACATCATGCTCAGTAGTGAAATTTACTGATGCCAAAATTTTCTCTAGCAATTGTCCCGATCTGCCTACAAATGGTAAACCCGTTTCATCTTCATTTTGACCTGGCGCTTCTCCCACAACCATAATTGGTGCTTTGAGATTGCCACGTCCGACAACAGCATGAGTACGAGTGTCTCCCAATGCACAACGGTGGCAGCGATCGCAATGCTGTGTCAACTCCGTTATGTCAGAATAAGTTCCGGGAGCGATCGGAATTTTCGCGTCTGTAGGAATCAGTTCTCGTTGGTTAAAAGTTGAGTCGTCGAAGAGGCTGAGTTGGGTTTCGCTGCTCATGAAAATCAGGATTTTGGCATCAGCACCAGCTGTTATATCTGAGTTAAATAGCCTTTTGGTTGGATATTTATCAGAACAATAAACTTTTGCTGAATACTTAATTATTTATACAAATCTTATTGTATCAGTTAATTTGAGACAAAATTCAGTCATGATAAAAGCATTGCCGTCTTAAGATGCTGGGGGAAAACATGACACAGACCCCACTTTTCGCCGATCGTACCCATGCAGGTGAGTTATTAGCACGAGTAATTCATGATGTTTTGACTCAGCAAACTATTGATTCTGGGGTAAAGCCTGTACCAATTATTTATGCTTTGCCAAGAGGAGGTGTACCAGTAGCAGCACCAGTAGCACGTCTTTTGGATTGTCCGTTGACAATTGTTGTCGCAAAAAAGATTAGCCATCCAGAAAACCCAGAGTTAGCAATTGGTGCAGTGACTACTTCTGGAAATGTTCTTTGGACCGATCAAAAGCTATTTCGCTCTAAACATGATGTGCGGTGGCGAGAAGTGGCTTTAAATAAAGCAATAAAGCTTGCTAAGTCTCTTGAGGCTCAATTAATTCCTACTTGTCCGCAAGTAAATGCAGAGAATGCTACGTTGATCTTAATTGATGATGGTATTGCTACAGGTATGACAATAGCGGTAGCAGCAACTGCTATGAGAGCGCTTTCTCCAGCAGCAGTTTGGCTATGTACTCCAGTAGCGCCGCAAAAATTGCTACCTTGGTTAGAACAGTGGGGCGATCGCACAATAGTCTTGGAAACACCCGAACCATTCTGGAGTGTGAGTAATTTTTACGCAGAATTTCCCCAAGTAGAAACATTAGAAGTTCTCGTATATCTCCAACAACAAAAAACAATCGGAGAAATTGATCTGTGCGAGTAATTTTGAATTGTTTTCCGGTCTTGCTTTTTAACTATTTGAAGATGTTCCCTGCTGATATTGCATAGCTTTGGCATAATCACCCAAAGCGTAGCAAGCGACTTTCAGGCTGGCAAGAGCTTGTTCTTCACTGCGACGATCTTTGATATTTCTAGCTAACAACAAACGTTCTTCATAATATGTAATTGCTTTGTTATAATCACCCAAAGCTTCACTAGCAACTCCTAAACTACTTAAAGACTGTTCCTCACTACGCTTGTCTTGAATTTCTTTGGCTAATTGCAACCGATCTTCATAATACTTAATCGCTTTAGTATAATCACCTAAAGCATAACAAGCATTGCCCAGATTTTTTAACACTTGAGAAGCACTGCGAACATTTTTTAATGAGCGTGATAGTACTACACATTGCTCATAATACGCGATCGCTTTTTGGTAATTGTTCAAAGCATACCAAGCATTACCTAAATTCTTGAGTACCTGTTCTTCGCCCCAATTATCTTTGAGTTCCCGCACAATCGCTAGACTTTGCTGCTGATACTCAATGGCCTGTGTAAAGTTGCCTAAAGATTTATACACCAATCCTAGATTATTCAGTGCTGCCACTTGACTTCGTTTGTCTTGGAGTTGCTGCGTTATTTTCAAACATTTTTCTAGATACTCAATAGCCTTTTTATGGTCATTCAGGTGACGGTATGCATTGCCTAAATGGGAAAGAGATTGCATTTGCAATACTAAATCTGAAGTGTTATTGAGCAACGAAAGACACTGTTGGGAGTAAGAGATAGCACCTTTGTAGTTTCCAGCGCTGTAAGTTACCAATCCTAAAAAAGAAAGTACCTGTGCCTGTTTTTCTAAATCACCAACTGCCTGAAACAGCCCCAAGGATTGCTGTAAAGACTTCATAGCCGTTATTAATTCGCCACCTTGCTGCTGTTGAATTCCTTGCCTTAGTAGCTTGGACGCTTCTGACAAATGGTCATCACTTTCTTGTAGAGGTATTATTTCTGCTTGTGAACCAGAGTCAAATTCATGGGTAATTGTATTACGCTTCACTGGTTTTAGGTATGTTATGGGTAATTGTAAGGGAACTGTATTTTTAAATCTGTTATTCCATTCACCTTTAGACATCAACTTCTTCCTGTGAAGTCTAGTCCTAAATCTAGTGTTCCCAAAACCAGGATATATCTTTCACCAGCTGGTTTACCACAGCCTAAGTTTAGGAAAAGTGAGAGTTTATATAGCGATCTCTATAGAATACTTAATCGAGGATTTTAGATTATCACTCATGAAGAGTAATAACTATATAGCAGTTTTAGATTATTTGCGATCGTCTCTGTTTCTTGACTATTTGTATTCTTTATGTCTGGAGTACTTTTATTAAACAACTATTTTTAATAAGCTTATTTAATAGTTTTGTTATCAATATATCCTATAGGTATGGTGCAGAATATCCCGCACCTCAATTAAAATTTTTCCTAGCATATTTTTACCACTCCCATCCGCTCCGCAACCCCAGTAAAAATCGATAGGCGAGTTTTCAACAATTTCTATATTGTTTGTAGAAAGTAAAATATCTCTAATATCTGTATGAGTTTGAAATTTGCACAGCACAGCTTGCCGCATGATGTCATCTTTAACTTGTTCCCAATCTTGGCGTAAGGGACGCGTTCTCTCACGCCCCATTCTTGCTGCATCTTTAGGTGTTTTAACTAGGCGGATTTGTTCTACATGGGGTGTACCCACAAACTTTTGCGCCTGAAAGTAGTGTTCGCTAGTTGACCAATACAATCCATCTAATTCAAAGCCGTGGGACGAAAAGTTAGAGAAACAGCCATACTCTTCACGAGTACTATAAAAATAAATTGTCATAAAAATTAATTTAATTTTCTTGAATTTCCTGAATTTGTAAGTTTTTTATAAAACAGATGACTTATTTTCTGTTGATTCAATAAATGCCTCAAACTGACCATTAGGTGTCCATTGAATAGCCCCATCTCGTCCTGTAAAAAATAGTTTAGTTTGACTTTGATTCAGTTCAGATAAAGTTTTTGGATCAAAGTTGGCAGAAGAAGCGATCGCTACTTGTGGTTGCAGAGCAATAACTAAATCCTTCAATGACTCAGGAGCACACCAAAGCACTTGCGGGCGAGACAAACTTCCGTTTTTAACGAGTTGTTGCACCTCTTTAGACTTAACATTACCTACTAACAACCAATTCTGATCTAAAATTTGCAATTGTAAAATAGGTAATTGGTCGTTGATTAACTGCGCTACTATCGAACCAGTTTTCACAGCTTGCCCAACTGCCAAAGTTTGATAAATTCCTTGATGTTTTTGTAGCTCCTGTTGAATTGCTTGAGTTGTAATAGAATTATCTGTTTGGTTGGAATATTCATAAAAATTATTAATTGGTAAACGTTGCATTAATTCAAACCAAGCATTACTTTCATTACCTTGAAAATCAGTTGCGATCGCCCAGTTTATTTGATTTACACCCTGCTGTTGTAAAAACGGTAAAATTGTAAAACGTCCTGTACCTTCATCACCGCTATTAATTACAGTTACAGTACCTCGATCTTGAACAACTACAATTGGTTCTGTCCCAGATTCTAAAACTGTTATCCTAAACAATGTATTTTTAGAATGCCAAAGCGGGATGAATATTAAACCAATCGCAATCATATTAGCAAACCACCATCGCCTTTGCCACCAACGCACTAGCCAGACCAATATAATTAGTATATAAATCGCCAAAAGCTGCCAAGTAGATATACTGCCTACAACAACAGAATTTCCAGGCAACTTGCTAAAAAATTCCACTAGTTTAATTAGCCAATCAGTAGGATAATGTAACACCCCGGCTACGAAGCTTCCTGCTTCAGTCCAAACTAAACCTACTAACGCACTGATAATTCCACCTATACTAATGATCGAAATTAATGGAGTACTAACCACATTCAACAACAGACTATAAGATGGTACAACTCCAAAGACAAAAAGTTGTACAGGTAAAGTCCAAATAGTGGCAGCTAGGGGAACAGCAATCAAAGCAGCGATCGCAGGTGGTAGCCATGCTAGACGATTGACTAATGCGGGTACTGTTACAACTAATCCTAATGTCGCTAAAAAACTCAATTGAAAACCTAAATCCCAAATCCATAGAGGATTAAATACTAATAGTAAAGTTGCTGCCAATAGTAACGATCCAAACTGTTTTACTTTCCTTTTTAATAGCAAGCCAACTAATGCCGCAAAACCCATAAGTACGGCTCTGAGAACCGCAGGTTGAAATCCTGTTAAACTCAGAAAAATAATTAAACCCAAAAAGCCAAGGGTAAATTGCGTTCCTTTACTTGCCCGCCTCGTTAACTGTAAAATTACACTCAAAATCAAAGAAGTTTGGAACCCAGAAGCCGCTAAAGCATGAGCTAATCCAGCTTGTACAAATAAGTCGCGGATATCGTAGGGTAAATCAACGGCTTTACTGCCTAAAACCATTGCACTGACAAGAGGCCCTTCAGGAATACCCAACCAACGAACTTGCGATCGCACAATTCGCTCCCGAATTTGCCACCATCCCCATTTACGTTCCCGATCCAAAACATTTATTTGTCGCCCAATCAAACCAGCAAACGTTCCTTCCTGCTTGAGAAACTTCTGAAAATCGAAACCACCAGGATTGGAAGCCGCCTTTGGTTTATACAAAATCCCAGTCACAGCAATTTCTTGACTAGGGTATAACCCAGTAGCCTGAAGTATAGGGACTGTTACATACAATTTCCCTGTAACCCCTTGTGGGACACCTGCTGAACCTTGATCATTTTTGACTTCATCTAACTGAGTCGTTTCCAGCCAAAATTGTCCTCGCTGATTGCGAGTTAAGCGAGGGTTACTCACCACTTCGCCGCGTACAATCACAAGTTGTTCTTGATTGCTGCTATTTCCAGGCGGGACAAACTGACTAATATCTTTTGCATCCGGTTGTGGCATTCGCCATTGAAAATATAGAGTTGCCAGTAATCCCACCAAGCCAGCAGCTAACCATATTCGAGGATGGGGAGTACTTTGCCAAATATTAGGCGCTGCCTTATTTTTGCTTCCAGTATTTTCCGGTTTCTGAGCAAATTGTTGCAGTGTGGTGCGTTTTCTAAAAAGTATTGCTCCCACAATCCCCACAACCAAAATCCCCACACCACCCCAAGGAACTGCTGTAAGCAGCAACCCAAAAATGTAGCCAAGACAAATAATTACACCACTGGTTTGAATCATAAGATTTTTGTAAAAGCACCTGGCAATCCGAATTTGCAGATGGTTTAAATATAGATAGGGCAGCAATAAAGAAAAATCGACGTTGCTGAATTTGGTTATGAAATTCAAAAATAAAATATTTCAAACTCTTATTATCTGTGTTTGGAGCACCCCTGCGTGAGCTTTGTATCTCTTTAATTAACAACAGCGAAAAATTTTTCTGCTTGTGGTGAGTATAGTACATCAAGTTTATATAAACAAAGCCCGCACAGGCGGGCCTTATCCTTGTATCTTGAATTTTCTAGACTCAATATTTAACCGTATTTCTGTTCTTTTGCAAAAGCTGCATTAAAAAGATATACCTAGCTTAAACCTCAGACCACAAGGATAAACAGAACATAAAATCGTAGTGAATTGAATTTGGCATGACTCTGCGTACCTTTGCCTTTACTCTGCGTTTAAAACGCTATTGTTTTACACAAAGATGTACTTAGTTCGTGTAGACGCACCCTTTAGTATATTGGGCTTCCTGTTGAACTCACAGTATCTTTGAGCAACGGAAAACCCAACTTCTCCCTTTGCTCAACATATAAATGAGCTACCTTCCTAGCCAAATGCCGAATCCTGGCAATATAGCGAGTTCTCTCTGTCACCGAAATCACACCTCTAGCATCCAGCAGATTGAATGTGTGTGAACACTTCATTACATAATCTAAGCTAGGCACTACCAATCCTCGCTCCGTCAATTGGGTAGCTTCCTGCTCATACAAATTAAATAATGTCAGTAGCAACTCAGGATTTGACGCTTCAAAGTTGTATGTACATTGCTCAATCTCACTTTGCAGGAAAACATCACCATAAGTAGTGTTATCTGTCCATTGGATCTTAGTAAATGCTTCTACTTGCTGGAGATACATTGTCAGCCGCTCTAACCCGTATGTAATTTCAATCGACACCGGACGGCAATCAATTCCTCCACACTGTTGGAAGTAGGTAAATTGAGTAACTTCCATCCCATCTAACCATACTTCCCACCCAGTGCCCCAAGCTCCCACAGTTGCATCTTCCCAGTTATCCTCTACAAACCGAATATCGTGGTCTTGAGGACGAATACCTAAAGCTCTTAATGAATCAAGATAAATCTCCTGAATATTATCTGGTGATGGCTTAATCAGAACTTGATATTGATAATAGTGTTGAAAGCGGTTGGGATTTTCGCCGTAGCGTCCATCAGTAGGACGACGACAAGGCTCAACGTAAGCAACAGCCCAAGGTTCCGGCCCCAATGCTCTTAAAAAAGTCTGGGGATTCTTAGTACCAGCCCCCTTTTCAATATCGTAGGGCTGGGCAATAAGACAACCGCGATCGCCCCAAAAATGATGCAATAGACTTATTACCGACTGAAAATTCACGCTTGTTCTATCCTTAGTCAACACAGTGCATAAACCATTGTTGCCTAGAACCTGGCACTGTGGGCAATTTCAGGAGATGCAGAAGCGAGCCAAAAATAATTTGGGAAAAATAGTTGACACAATGAATTAGGTTCGTTATATTGAATA